>JBCDKV010000001.1:0-45935 GCA_038746215.1 Bacteroidota bacterium
AGCAAGGCATTTCCACTTGGCAGTTCGCCTGATGCCAAGACCAACTGCCCCTTGACGGTGAAGGAAGATTGCGCCACTGAAGCGTATACAAAAAGAATGAATATTAGACTGATGAACCACTTCATTTTCCATTGATATTTACCGCCAATTTAAATGGCAATAGAATGCGCTCAATAGAAAGTCGCTCAACAGCAAATCAAGGTCGCTAGAAAGGTTGAATAGGCTTCATCGACCTAAAAAGTTTATCTGTCGCTGCTCGGCTCGTTTTGGTAGCTTATTGGCTTGTTTTGAGGGAAAGAAGCTGTACTTTGGTAAGAGCATGTTTGGAGCACTATTTTCCTATAAACCAACATTTTATGAACCTGACTGCATGAAAAATAAACGCCGTATCCAGATATGCAGTTAATTTTTCACCTTGTCAGAACCACAAACTGCTGATTTCTAGTTCAATCCTGCTCCAAACAAGCTCTAAGTCATTAATAAAGGAAAACGATCTTTCAAGATTCCTATCTTGGAAGTGCTATCTCACTCGTTTCCTAACGAGTTGACTTAAAAAGCTCGTTAGGAAACGAGTGGATAGACGTATTAAGTTAGGAAACTTAATATACTGCAAACGGGGTGAAAAAGTACTTTCATTTTCGAAAAAAGATAGGTTTTGTTCACATCATTTACCGCTAAATTTAGGAGTAAGTTTTCGCTGAGGAGGAGGTCGACACCTCCTCAGCGAATCAAGGTTTTTAAGGACAAAGAAGCGAGAATCGCTTCTTTGTCCTTAAAAAACCTTGATCAAATTTGGCAGGCTCGATGCCGCCAAATTTGAAAGTACACGTAATAGTTTGTGCTTAAAAATGTCAACAGCGTAAAATGCACTTTTTTATCCAGAACGGAGTATACATCGTTTCTATGAATGGAGTACTTACATGCTCATAAACTCCCTTTGTCATTAAACTTGTATCTAATATGGAAGAATGGACGCTAGGAAAAAAGTATCCGCTTCATCAGCATATTTTGTTTTGGCTAGCGGTGTACGCTTGCTATTGCATTGCCAATATAGAAGATCACCTGTCGTCGTCGGAACTTGTTGTCACCTATGCTTTTAAGGTGAGCGTACAAGCAGCTATAGCGTATTATTTATTGCTCTTGGTACTACCTACTTACTTTGCACACCGTCGCACGTTTCGTTTGGTTTCGTCCATATTGTTATTGCTAATTGTGCTACAAGTCATCGCAGAAAGTTGGCAGTATTTTTATTTAGAGCAGGCTTATCCTTTCACCTACTCTAATTGTATGAATCGTTACAGCAACACTGCTTATTCGGAAAGACTTTTCAATGGCATCACGATTTTTTTTAGAAATCCTGCTATTTATCTGCCGCCTGCGGTTGGACTTATGGCACTACAATATGTGCAGAAGCAGCGTAGTTTGGCGGAGTTTAAAGAGCAAAAGAAAACCAATGAACTCAAGGCACTCAAAAATCAGATGAATCCCCATTTTTTATTCAATACGCTCAATAATTTATACACTTTAGCCCTCAAAAAGTCAGACAAAACGCCCGAAGTAATCGCTAGGCTTTCAGAGATTTTAGATTATATGTTGTATCGCTGCAACGACGAACTTGTGCCTATTCAAAGAGAAATAGAACTGCTAGAAAACTATTTGGAGCTAGAAAAAATTCGATATGGGGAGCGCGTACAAATTCAATTTGATCGGCAAGTGCAGCACGCTATTCAAATTGCGCCTTTGATGCTGCTCCATTTCGTAGAAAATGCCTTCAAACACGGCGTTCGTCAGGAATTGTCGCAAGCCTCTATTCACATTCAACTGCATACCAACGCAAATACCATTGATTTTTGTATCGAAAACAGCATTGCCAATAACACAGCAAACACCTCAATAGCAACAGAAGGCATTGGGCTGCAAAACATTCGACGGCAACTGCTGCTTTTGTATCCACAACGACATCAAATCGACTTTCAACGTACGACTAGCCATTTTCGGGTTCAATTAAAAATCCATACTGTATGAAATACCGATGTGTCATTATCGACGATGAAGCATTAGCAAGAGAACTAGTAGCGACCCACTTATCGCATTTTGAAGAATTAGAATTGGTGGCAACCTGCAGCACTGCCATAGAAGCACGTCGGCTTGACTTTTCTACGATTGATTTGCTCTTTCTAGATATCGAAATGCCCGTCTTAAAAGGCACAGATTTTCTTGCGCACCTCACACCAAAACCTGCTGTCATTTTCACCACTGCCTACCGAGATTATGCTGTAGAAGGCTTTAATTTAGATGCCGTAGATTATCTGTTGAAGCCCATTACTTTTCATCGGTTTTTCAAAGCCGTTGAAAAATTTTTAAAACTCCAAACCGCTCCCAATAAGCGTAAGGAAAACCAACAACCGCTCCTAAAAGACTTTATTTTTATTCGTAAAGATCGGAAGCAGGTGAAGCTTTTTCTATCCAATATCCTATACATTGAAAGCTTAAAAGACTACATCCAAATTCATCAAATCGACCAAAAGCATACAATCAAACACAGCCTGACGCAGTTCGCACAATTGCTAGACGAGCGTTTTTTGAGAATACACCGCTCTTTCATCGTCAATACGAACCAAGTCACTGCCTACACCAAAAGAGATGTCGAAATTGGCAGTCTAGAGTTACCGATTGGATTGAATTATCGAGCGGTGGTGGAGGAATTTTTTGAGCGTGTTTTTTAAGTATTTCTCTATCTCACCGTCCAAAAAGTATCCCGCCCACCAACCGATCCCCTCACTAAAAGTACATATCTCAGGCGTAAGTACAGTTTGCATTCTATTCACGAATAAGCTATTTTTGCAGAAAAATCATAGATATGGACGACTACATGAACTACATTGAGATTAATCCAAAAGTGATGTTTGGTAAGCCTGTAATCAAAGGTACGAGGATTACCGTAGAGCAAATCTTGATTGACATGGCAGCACAAAAAACACCTGATGATTTGATCGAATCTTATCCAAGATTGACAAAGGAAGGGATTTGGGCTGCGCTTCACTTCGTCGCTCACGCTATCAAAGGAGAACGAATTTATCCAATTGCAGCATGAAATTTTTAGCAGATGAAGGCGTAGAAAAGCAACCTTCTCACTTCACCGTCCAAAAAGTATCCTGGCCCACCAATCTCCCGCCGCTGATAAAACAGCTTTTTAGGCGTCAGACCTGTGTAAGCACGAATATGTCTTATAAAATTGGCTTGATCGTAATAGGCATTGTCATGCGCCAACTGCGTGAGCGAAATGCTGCCTTGCTGTGCTTTGTAATGCTGCAAAGTATTGCGGAAGCGCACCAAATTAGAGAATCCACGGATATGGTGAGCGAGTTGTGACTGAAATTGGCGGAGCAGCGTTCTGCGATTCATGCCGTAGGACTTTGCTAATGCCTGAACACTGCATTGTCCATTACTTTGCATGATTTCTTCTACGATTAGGCGCAGTTCTGCCATAGGAAAAGGACGATAATGTCGCAAAAAGAAGGCATCCAATAAGTCGCGTTTTTCGGTAGTGGAAGTCGCTTCAAATACCGCTGCCGTCGTTTCAAAAAAACTAGTACTGTAAAAATCAAACGGATTGATGGTCTCTGAAATGAGACGTTGGGCAGGAACGTCGATGAAATGATTGAAACCCAAAGGCTCGAAGATGATACCGATTTTTTGAATACAGCCATTCATACGAACTACGCGACTATTTTGGGTCGAAAAAGTGAGGATAGCAGTCTGTTCTTTGGTGCGATCGGGTAGGGTAGTGCGTTGGTTGCCTTTCCATTGAATGTTGGAATGCCGAAAGACATTGAGGGCGACTCGGTAGTTGGGATAGTAAGTAAAAGTGCATTGAAAATAGGGATCGAACGTATTGTGAAAGTAGTGAGGGAATTTGTAGAAAATAAGCTACCCAAATTTTGCGAAGCTATTTTTTCTTTAGTCAAGGCGAAAAACGCAGGCATAGCAGGGCTACGGCGAGGCTTTTCAACGTAGAATAAAGGAAAAAGAGCGAGAAAAATGGGTAGGTTATATTTTACAAGTTCCCTAACAGGCGATATGTGGTCGCAAAAGTGGGTGAGCCGATTGGATGCTCGTGAATTGTTCTTGCTTGCTGTTCATCATTCAAAACAAAATCATATAATCTCGCACCGACTGATCTGCTGCTAAATCAATTTTCTTCGACAGACGATGCTGCGCCTTGCGTACGCTATCGGGACTAATACCCAAAAGTTGAGCGATTTCTTTATTTTGGATATTGAGTTTGAGGAGTGCCGAAAGGTTGAGTTCGTTGGAGGTAATGGTCGGATATTGTACTTTGAGTTGCTTAAAAAAGTCGGGATGAATGTGTTGGAAATAAGTGGTAAAAGACGCCCAATCTTTTTCTTGTTCGATGGTTTCGAGTAGGAAAGTGGACATGTTTTTGATATTGGAGCCTGGAGGATTGGTGTTTGAAGTAGTTGCTGCCACCTCAGTTACAGTCGCTGATTCACCGACTTGCTGTCCGCTGTTTTTTTGATACCAAATAACTCCAAATAGTATCAAAGCAAGCACGATTAAAAGTGCAATCCACCAAGCAGACGATAATTGAACTTTCGTTGAAGTCATGTTGGTCGATTGTTCTTTTTGACTGATTTCTATAGCAGCAATACTGCGCATTTCATCCAAATCAACCAAATCCTTTTCGATTTGTAAATATGCAGCTTCATAGGCATTTGCCTTTTGAGGTTCTCCTTTCGCGATATATATTTTTGCCAATAATTCATTCATGTACAAGGATACATATTGATCGTTTTCTGTCGCTGCGATTTCCAAACACTTTTCTGCAACAATTCTTGCCTCCTCCAATTGATCGAGCTCAAACAATACCAAAGCTTTCAAGCACCTCACTTTATTGGCATCTCGGCTGTGCGTATTCTCGGCAGTTGTGTTATTCTCAAAGTCTTCAATGGCGCGATCAAAGTAAGTGATGGCTTGCTCGAAATTACTCGTCGCACTTGCCGTCTGTCCTTGCTTTTTATGAATTTCGCCTATATTTTTTAACAGATCGCCGAGTATCATGTATTGCGTATCGGTGGTTTGGGCAATTGCTAGCGAGCGATAAAAATACTGCAACGCCTCTGCCGTCTTTTCTTGACTCAAATGTATATGTCCCAACTCTTTGAGGTGCAGCGCAACACCAATCGGCTGATTCAATTTTTTACTCACCGCCAAGCCTTCCAATTCATACTGCAATGCCCGATCCCAATCCTCCAAAATCTGATAGATGCCCGAAACGTGGATCAATGCCGTATTTTGATGATAGTCTTCTAGCCCCAATTCCATCGCCTCGAAAAAATGGCGAAGCGACGCATCATAGTTACCCATTTGTTTTTCAAAAAAGCCAAAAGACCGCAGCACAATGGCTTTGGAAGCGACATGATTCGGCATCTCACAAATGCGAAGGACTTCCTCGTAGCGTTCTCGTGCGAGATCGTATTCGTTCTGATAAAAAAGATTGGTGGCTTCGATCAAATAGCTGCGGACAAAAGCATTGGAAGCCGCATTTTCGATCAGCAGTGGTTTGGATAATCGAAGCAAACTATCGGAAGTAGAAAAATTGCCCATCGCAGCGTGAAGCGCACTCAATTCAAATTGGGTTAGTGCAATTTCCAATTCATTCTTTTGCTGTGTGAAATAGATTAAGCTTGCCTCGAAGGTATCTAATGCCGCAAAAAAATCACCTTTATATCGAAGAATACTTGCCAACTGACGGGTGAGTTGATGATACTGCAAAGAATCGGTCGTCAAATCCCTCGCCGCTTCCGTATAAGTCGCGGCGGTACGGCTATTTTGCTTACGATTGTCCCACGCCCACGTCTGCATCAAATCTATACTATCCGAATGATTGGCATGTAGTAATTGTGCCTCCAATATCGTAGTGTCGCCATCTTGTGCAGACAGCAAAGCGTGGCAAGCGAGTAAGAAAAAAGTACCGTAAAGTCTAATGATTCTATTCACGTATAGTTTTATTTTAACGAGCGCAAGTTGCGACTACGAATGCGCTACGACAACCTTCAGTAGCAGACAATCGTGTAAAATAAGCGATTGTCCGTTCATTGTCTTGTTTTCAAGCACCTATGTCCATTTGATCGGACGGTATTGGAATCATCTCTTTTTATTGTTTTTTGTTGAAATGGAGGTTATGAACAGGATAAGAGCGATTTGCCCGAACTCGAAAGCGCAAATCGGAAAACTTGGATCGGTAAGCCCTAAGGATTGCCGAGCTGACTATCTAGCTAACTCAGTGAAAAGTCGAAAACACATCAGTTCTTGATGTGAATAACGGGTAAAATACTCCATTTTGTGGCAGTAACAGCTTTACTAAACTTTTGAAACTTAGTAGAGCGTTCGAGATCGCGCAACAAGTATGCCCAAAGGTTTTTTATGGACGGAAACACAAATTTCAACTTATTTTTTGGAGAAAAATAAGTTGAAATTTGTGTTTCCGTCCGAAGAGAATTACTGAGCATACTTGTTGCTCAATTTACGGATTTTGATCTGAACTATATCTGAGTTAAATGTCAAGAAAAATGATACCTGTACAGTCGTTATTCGCATTCTTGCTACTAAAATACAAACAAAAATGACACTCCGCATTCAAAATTTAACAAAGATATATCCCAATGGCGTAAAAGCCTTAGATCACCTCGATTTAGAGATCGAGAAGGGTATGTTTGGCTTGCTTGGTCCGAATGGTGCGGGCAAATCGAGCTTGATGCGTACCATCGCCACCTTGCAACGACCCGACCAAGGCAGCATTGTTTTTGAAGGTATTGAGGTACTAAAAGACGCGATGAGTTTACGAAAAGTTTTGGGCTATCTGCCTCAAGCATTTGGTGTCTATCCCAAAGTATCTGCGCTGCGTTTGCTCGACTATTTTGCCACTTTGAAAGGTATTGCTTCCAAAAAAGAACGAACGATCATCATCCAAAAAGTATTGGAATTGACCAATCTTTACGATGTCCGAAAGAAAAGTGTCAGCAGCTATTCGGGCGGTATGAAGCAGCGTTTTGGAATCGCGCAATTACTCCTCAACAATCCTCGCCTCATCATCGTCGATGAACCCACTTCAGGACTCGATCCCGCCGAACGCAACCGCTTTTTGAATGTGCTGCGCGCCGTCGGAGCGGAGAACACGGTCATTTTTTCGACCCACATTGTAGAAGACGTGAAAGAGCTTTGTACCGATATGGCGATCATGAACAAAGGACGTATTCTGCGACACATTCCTCCAAAGGCTGCCACCGCCAAACTAGCAGGTAAGGTGTGGAAAAAGCAAATTGATACTGCTACTTTGGAGGTTTACGAAGCTCAGATGACTGTCCTTTCTTCCCATTTCGCACCAGATAATTCCAAAGTCATTCGAGTCTTTGCGGAGACTCAACCCGATGCTAGTTTTGAGAGGGCGACCCCTAATTTAGAGGATGTTTATTTTTTGGCACTTGGTATTAATAACACATAAGTATTGTTAAATAAAACACATAGTCTTATAGCGGCGAAGCTGCAACACGTACTTTTTTTGAAACATATAGAAACATAGAAACATAGAACACATAGAGTAGCGTTTTTTTGCAAAAAAACTATGTGTTTCTACTGTGGCTATGTGTTTTATAATCAATTATTTACGTGCTGCTTGTTCCAAAAGTCTTGTTTTTTGCGCAAACTTTTACAAGTATGTACTACATAGTAACACATAGAAGGCTCAGCTTACTAGTGACTATTTAAACAACATATAATAATCTGGAAATGAGGTACATAGGTACACTAGGGGCACATAGTTTTCTCGTAGAAAAAATACTTTGCTATGTGTCTCTATGTGACTGTGTGTTTCCATAAAATGTGTTCTATTTTGCAGCTTGCTGCTGTAAGTGCCTATGCGTTAAACAACACCTGTTTTCTAACATCAAAGCAATGTTCATAAAAATATACCTGTACGAACTAAATTATTGGCTTAAACGACCTGCGCTTTACCTCTACGCCTTTGCCTTCTTTTTCATTGCCTTACTGACTTTCGCAGGTTCGGCAGGTTTTTTCGATCCGTCCCCTTCCAATCCACCGCCGAGTGAGTTCCTCAATGCCCCTTTTCAAATCAATTTCAGCCTCCAATTTTTCAATAAATTCTTTCTGTTTTTGCTACCTGCCATCATAGGCGTGAGCGTACACCGAGATTTCAAAAGCAAGGTGTTTTCTATCTTGTACAGCTTTCCGATTCAAAAGCGAGACTACTTACTCGGCAAATTTTTGAGTGCGTTTACGCTCGTTATTGCGATTACGCTTTTGGTCGGATTAGCACTTTTCATCGGAGAGCATTTACCCAATTTACACGCCCATAAAATAGGTGATTTTCGCTTTGCAGGCTATGCCCAAGCTTTCTTGGTTTATGTCCTACCCAATATGTTCGTGTATGGTATCGGTGTGTTTGCAGTCGTACTTTTATTTAGAAATATCTATGCGGGCTTTGTAAGCGTTTTGCTGCTCTTTTTTCTGCAAATCATCACCGAAAATGCCTTTGCCAATCAGCCTTTACTCGTTGGTCTGCTTGATCCGTTTGCTCAAAACGCGGTAGCTTATGCGACTCAATTTTGGACATTAGAAGAAAAAAATGCGCAACTGATTCCCGTTTTGGGTGTGGTCTTGTACAATCGCTTGTTGTGGCTAGGATTGGCGATAATATTGGGCGGGCTGACCTATCGAAAGTTTGAACTGCATCAACATGCAATCACTACTTTTCAGATCAATCGCAAAAGCAAAAAAGAAACAACAGCAGCCAATGCAACGCCAACAAACACCGAACTCACGAGCCTCCAACAAGACTTTTCTTTCCTCCAACAACTCAAAAACACTTGGCGACTTTCCAATTTTCATTTCTACGCTATCGTAAGAAATTGGATGTTTGGGGTGATTGTTTTGCTTGGATTGCTAGCCGTTATTTTTGCACTAGCACGTGTCACCAATACAGGCGAAATGGTGCTACTACCTTTGACACGCATCATGCTCGCCATTCCTGCTTTTTTCTTTAGCACCATCATCATTTTGCTGACCTTCGTCTATTCGGGTATGTTGGTACACAAAGACCGCAACAGCGAAATGAACCAATTAGTAGATACTTGCCCGACGCCAAATTGGACGATTTTTTCTGCTCACCTTTTGGCGATCATCAAGATGCAAATCGTCCTATTACTCGTCATGTTGCTAGCGGGCATTGCGCTACAAATTTATAATGGCTATTATCACTTTGAACTTGGATTGTATTTGTTTCATTTGTTCGTTCTGACCTTTTTGGGGCTACTCATTTGGGCATTTGCTGCCTTCTTTGTGCATCATTTGTTGCCCAATCCTTATTTAGGTATTTTCCTCCTGATTTTGGCTTGGTTGGGCAGTACTGCCTTGCCCGAAATTGGGATTGAGACCAAGCTATTGGCGTTCAATGCTACCGAAGTCTTGCAGTATTCCGATTTGGATGGATATGGCAATCTACTCAAAGGTTTTTTCCTCGTCAAAAGCTATTGGTTGGTCTTTGGATTGATCTTACTTTTGGTGACTTATTTGCTGTACAAAAGAGGGCAACTATTCTCTTTCAAAGAACGCCTTTTCATAGCAAAAACGCGATTGCAAAGACCCGTACAAGCTACGTTTGCTACAATATTCCTTGCCTTTTTAACACTTGGATTTTTCATTGCCAAAGAAGAAGCGCAACTTCCCAATACGAAAGTAGAAAATGCTTATTTCCAACAATTTGAAGCAGATTTTGAGACTTTCGATGGGATTGTACAACCTAAGATCACGGACATTCAACTCGAAGTCAACCTTTTTCCTGCATCCAATCGCTTCGATGCTAAAGGCACTTACACGCTCGTCAATAAATCAAAGAAAGCTATTGATACGCTTCTACTAAAAACGGGATTTGACGAAACAACCACTTTTGAATTTGACCGAAACCATCAGCGCATTGCCGAAGATGAATACGTCCATTTCTACGTGCTAAAATTGGCAGAACCACTGCAACCCAACGACAGCCTACGCTTTCAATTTTTGATGCAAAGCGAGGAAAACAACCTCTTTCAGCGCAATTCGGACATCCTCAACAATGGAACGTTCCTGCGCTATGACGTCTTTCCTAGATTTGGCTATTTCTTAGCTGCTGATGATACGCATCCCGAAGACAGCTTAGTGGCTCGCTACAACGTTCAAAGTGAAGCTGCTCATCTAGTGAATTTTGAAACGACGATTAGCACTTCTGCCGATCAAATTGCCATTGCGCCAGGCTATTTGCAACAAGAATGGTTAGAGGACAATCGACGCTATTTTGAATATCGAACCGATCAACCCATCAAGTTTCTGTTTTGCTTGCTTTCGGGTGAATATACTGTTCAAAAAGAGACTTGGAAAGGCACTAATTTAGCCGTCTATTATCATCCCAATCATCAGCAAAATTTAGCCAATATGATCGCGGGCTTGAAAGCAGCAATCGACTACAACAGCCAATATTTCAGCGATTTTCAGCACCGAGAGGCACGCATTATTGAGTTTGCGCAAAGCGAAGGCACGCTCGCCACTACCATGGCAAATCTCATCCCCATGTCCGAAATTCGATTCATCGCCAACACCAATGTCAACAGCGGAAAAATCGACCTTGCGTTCTATGTCACCGCCCACGAATTGACGCATCAATGGTGGGGCAATCAAGTCTTACCGGCTCGTGCTGCGGGTGCGAGTATGCTCACCGAAAGCATTACCGAGTACATTACGCTACAAATTTACAAGCAAACCTACGGAGCAGAAAAGGCTTTGCAGTTCCTTAAAAATCAGCGATTTAGGTATTTGAGAGGGAGAAACAGAACGGCTCAAGCGGAAGTCCCACTATTTTTAGTCAAAACACCTCAGCAATACATCTCCTACGGAAAAGGCGCGATGGCATTCAACAGTTTAAGCCAATATTGGAGTGAAGCCAAACTCAATAAAACGCTACAAGATTTTCTAAACGATTACCAATTTAAAGCTGCGCCTTATCCTACTTCCATCGACCTACTCAATCACCTAAAAGCAGCAGTTCCCGATTCTTTGCAGTACTTAATTACCGACTATTTCGAGCAGATCACCTTCTACGATAATCGCATCGAAACTGCCGAAGTCGAAGCACTTCCCAATGGAACGTATGCGCTCACAATCGACCTTTCCATCCGCAAATATCGGCAAGACGATGCCGCCATCGATCTCGCCCTCAATGATTACATCGAAATCGGTATCTATGATGAAAAAGAAGCCTTACTTGAATTGAAAAGAGCAAAAGTAGCGCAAGCAGCTCACCAAATCACTTTACTACTTGATGCGCAACCAAGTCACCTTGTGCTTGACCCGAATTATTTGTTGATAGATAAGGAGGTGGAGGATAATGTTTTTGGGTTGGAGTGAGCTGAGATAAACTTCGGAAGTAGCGTTTTAGAAACTAAATGCAATTGTGTTGCATTTATTACAATTATTTTTACTTTTGCAACAATATTGCATTTGTAACGATAAAAATTTATATGACGGTATTCGGAAAAATGCTGCTCTTTATTGCTTGCAACGTGGCTGCTTTTACAACCTATGGGCAAAGTGCTTTCGAGTTTGAAGGAAAAAAGGTGGAGTCCGGTACTAAAGCCCATTTTAGCGTTCCGATCTCAGATGGTGAACAAGAGACGATCATTCCCATTACTGTATTTCATGGGAAAGCAGATGGCCCAGTACTCGGCATCACGGCTGGCGTTCATGGCTATGAATATGCGCCTATACTAGCAGGGCAGCAACTTATTGAGCGAATTGATCCTGCTAGCCTGAAAGGAACGATCATTTTGGTACAAATTGCTAATGTACCTAGCTTCTTAGGCAGGAGCCCCTATACCAACCCTAAAGATGGTAAAAACCTAAATCGCATCTTTCCCGGCGATCCAGAAGGGACAGCGACCGAGCGCATCGCCGATTTCATCAGTAAATCAGTCATCGGGCGAAGCGACTATTTTGTGGACATTCATAGTGGTGATGCACCCGAAGATTTAATGGCGTACGCTGCTTATTACCAAAACGATGATTTTCCAACTATTTCTGAAAAGGGACGTGCCATGGCAGCCCACATGGGTTTCGATCATGTGATCGTCTTCAGAACGACGGGCAAAGACTACTTGAAAGCAGAAAATCCTAGTCTGTATTGTTCCGCCGAGGCTTTCAAGCGAGGCATCCCCGCCGTTGATGTAGAATGTGGTAGATTGGGAATGATTGAAGCTGAATTTGTAGACAAAATCGTGCTAGGCGTCGAAAGCCTGCTGGGGCATCTTGCCTTTACCGATCAGCCGCCAATTAGTATCAACCAGATCGCTTACATCGACGACCGAAATACTCAAAGTAGTCCACACACTGGATTTTTCTATCCCAATAAAGCTAGCGGTGACTATGTGATGCAAGGCATGAAGATCGGACACATCACCGATTTTTTTGGTCAACCACTGCAAACCGTCTACGCAGAAATTAGTGGTATCATTTTGTACATGCTCGGAACACCCCCTGTAAATAAAGGAGAAACGATTGTTAATATTGGGAAAGTGAAGTAGTGCTTAGTAGTCTTTCAAGCTAATCCTGTCGGATAATTCGGTGATTTTTGAATTTCTGCTGTGTTAAAAAGCCTCATCGTAGCTATGGCTATGCTCACGTTTTTTGCCTTGCTTAAATCCAGAACTCCCTCAAATTACACTCGACATCATTAACTTGAAAAACTACTTAGCTCTAAAGTACAATTGTCAAGTGCAAGAGCTTTATTTTTCTGCAAATAGCACAACGTCACACATGGTTTTTTTTGCAAAAAAAGACTGTTTCAAATGCCTGTGTATTTCCAAAAAAAATCACGCTTTGTCTCCTAAGGGCTTGCGTAAAATCTTACGCTTTAATAAATATACACACAACAACTTCTAGATTTAATTTAACATGATGAAACAAATTCTACTGATATTTTTCTTCCTTATTGGCGTGCTTGCAACCACTTTTGCGCAAGTCAACATCGAAGGAAGTATTACAGACGAAGACGATAATCCTGTGATCGCGGCAGTAGTGCGCTTGGAAGGTTCGGGGGTAGAGAAGACCACTATTACCGATACGGATGGTCAATTCAAATTTATGAATCTGACGGGTAAATACGACCGAATGATTATCAGCTCATTGGGATACCAAACGTATGAGCAAGCATTTGATATGTCGCAAGCTGGAAGTCCGATCAATATTACGCTGACAGCGGACGAAATCTTGTTGCAATCCGTCGAGGTAGTCGGTCGAGCGCGAACAGACTACAATAGTGAATATTCGTTCTCTGCGACCAAAGTGGCGATTTTGAATAAGGAACTACCACAAGCGATTTCGACGGTCACTAAAGAACTGATCAACGACCGACAAGCTTTTCAATTGGCGGATGCGGTCAAAACGGTCAGCAATGTTGCGGTGACGGGATTGTACAATCATTACAATATTCGTGGTATTACACAAGCGGATGACGGACAAGTCATCAATGGTATGCGTACCCGTCAATATTATTTTCTTCAGCCCATTACCTCACATTTAGAACGGGTAGAAGTCATAAAAGGACCTTCTTCGGTCACTTTCTCCAGTGCCGACCCAGGCGGAACAGTGAACATGGTGACTAAGAAACCGCTAAGTGAGAAGCGTAGCGAAATATCTGCTTCGACAGGTAGCTTTGGTACGTTGAGAACGACCGCTGATTTCACGGGACCTTTGAATCAGTCCAAAACCTTATTGTATCGTCTGAATGCGGCTTATCAAGATGCCAATTCATTCAGAGATGTCGTTAACAATAACGCGATTCTATTTTCCCCATCTTTGAGCTATGTGCCGAATAATACGACCTCACTGAATGTAGAAATGATTTACAGTGATGCGGAGGGTAATTTAGATCGAGGGCAGCCTATTTTTGGTGCAATCAATGGAGAATTTGACATCAATAGTACGCCTATTACGAGGAATGTGGGCGCATCAAACGATCACTACAAGACTCAGGAACTGATGTTCATGGCGAGCTTTAACAAGCAATTTGCAGAAAACTTTGGTTTCAATGCGCAATACATGAAGCAAACTTGGGACGAAGATTTGGCAGAACATAGAGTGGATGGAACAGCAGTAGATATTGAAGGAAAGGTGATTCCTACTTTGGCAAGGTTAAGATACGACCAAAGACAACAATTTTGGGAAACCGATAATTTGAGTGCCTTTCTCAACTACGATATCAAAGCAGGTAGCATTACGAATAAAATATTGGTGGGCTACGATGCTACCCGTTGGGAACGAAAGATTGGTGCTGGATTTCTTCGCGCTAGAAGATATTTAACCACTAGCGGCGGACAGTCTAATTTTAATCCAGACAATGCCGATAATTTTCAACAAATGGTCGTAGATGGTGTAACGATGCCTGTACCAGCCGTTCCCCACTTTAATCTAGAGAATCCTTTTAATGGCGCTAGAAACACCAATGCCTACAATTTGGCTGAATTGTCAATTCCTGGAAATTTAACTTCCTCCGATGGTATCTATCTTCAAAATCAATTCAAGATTGGCAAGCTATCCGCATTGGTCAATCTGAGATATGAATGGTTCAATGACATTTTTGATTATGAAGGAAATGAGCAAGAATTTAAGACCAGTGCCTTTGTCCCTAGAGTGGGCTTGACGTATGAAGTGACCAAAGATATTAGTGCGTATGCGACCTATTTGGAAGGTTTCCAACCGCATACCAACACCGTATCCTTGTCTCCCACCGCAGAAGGCTTCTTTTGGTCAGCATCGCCCGCACGATTTGATCCTTTGGAGAGTAGTTTGAAAGAAATTGGTGCTAAAGGAGAATTTTTGAATGGTAGAATCTTTGCCAATTTTGCTGTATTCGACATCATTCAGAAAAATATTTTGCTAGGGGATACTTACGATCTAGAAACCCTGACCACCAGAGGAGAGCAAAGAAGTATAGGGTTCGAGACAGATATTTCTGGCTATATAAGCCCCAATTTTCAGTTGGTAGCATCTTATGGCTTTAATAATGCTGAAATTGTGGAAGATGCCATAGAAGAGTTTATCGGAGAACGTATTGGAGGGTCTCCACAGCACAATGCCAATATTTGGGCGCGCTATGATTTCACGGATAAAATCTTGAAAGGTATCGGTATTGGTTTTGGTGCTCAATATGTAAGTGAAAGATTTACTTGGTACAATCCTACTTACGATACTGATAGAGTATTATTGCCAGAATATACCGTCTTGGATGCCGCACTCTATTACCGACCCAATAATACAGGTATCCAAATCATACTCAAAGTCAATAACTTATTGGATGAAACTTACTGGTTGGGTGGTCTTAACCCTTCCAGATTGGGTCCAGGTGCACCGAGAAATTTATTGTTGACGGTTAGTTATAGGTTCTAGGAAGCAAATAAGTTTAGAACGCTTTACTGACTAGAAGCAATTTGAAGAATAGATTTAGATACAGTGAATAATGGTTCAGCAGGTACTTGTAGTGCCTGCTGCTTTTGTATGTTTTTAAATTGGTATCTTATTTTCCCGTTTGGGACTACATAAAAATTACATTACTTACATTATTCAGTTTTTTAAAAATTAAAATAGGAATAAATTTATTTGTTTCAGACTATGGAGGTTCGGCGTAAAAGCTACTCAAATTAACTCAGAAAAAACAAATTCTTTCAAAAGCATAGTAATAAGACGTATATTTTCAATATTTTTGTGGTTAAACATTTTTGTTTATATGACAGAAAAAAGAGAATATTCAGTAAAAGTCATTGACTTGTTTTGTGGTATTGGCGGACTGACACATGGTCTCCATAAAGAGGGTCTTAATGTCGTAGCTGGCTATGATATAGATGACTTATGCGAATATCCTTATGAAGCGAATAATGAAGCTAAGTTCTTTGCTAAGGATGTGGTAGAAATAAAAGGAGAAGAATTAAATGAACAATTTAGTGATTGTGACATAAAAGTACTCGTCGGATGCGCACCTTGTCAACCGTTTTCGACTTACTCTTTTAAATCCAAGGATAAGGCTAAATGGCGATTATTATATGAATATGGAAGGCTAATAGAAGAGACTCAGCCTGATATTATCTCAATGGAAAATGTACCTCGTTTAGCAAAATTCACAAAAGAACCTGTTTTCCGAGATTTTTTAGATTTACTCAAAAAAAATGGCTACGAAAAACCATTTTTTCGAATTGTCAATTGTGCTAATTATGGTGTTCCACAGAATCGTAAAAGACTTGTCCTTTTGGCATCTAAAAAAGGTGATATTACTTTAATCGACCCTACACATGAAGATGGTAATTACGAAACGGTGAAGAATGCTATTGGTAAACTTGAACCGTTGGAAAGTGGGGAAGAATCACAAAAAGATGTTTTGCATAAGGCAAGTCGGCTATCTGAACTCAATCTAAAGAGAATCAAACAATCAAAGCCTGGAGGTACTTGGAAAGATTGGGATGAAGAATTACGTTTGAAATGTCACAAGAAAGCATCAGGTAATACTTACGTAAGTGTTTATGGACGCATGAGTTGGGATAAGCCCTCTCCAACAATTACTACACATTGTACAGGTATAGGTAATGGAAGATTTGGTCATCCTGAACAAGACAGAGCTATAACCCTTAGAGAAGCAGCCATTCTTCAGTCTTTTCCTAATAAATATAAGTTTGTTCCAAAAGGAGAAAGCTTTAATAAAAGGAGAATGTCCATTCACATAGGTAATTCTGTGCCTCCAAGATTGGGGCAAGCAATAGGAAGTAGTATAAAAAAGCACATTGAAGAATATTACCCGAATTTTTAAACTATGCCTACACAACAAGAAATACAAATAGCGGAAGCACAAATAGTTGAAGAAAAAGAGACTATCAGTTATGATACTAGAGAATACCCAGTTGAGGTAATAGTTGATAAATTCAATAATGATGAATTCACAATTCCCAAGTATCAACGTGAATTTGTTTGGCGAGAAGATAAACAATCCAAGTTTATAGAATCTATATTTTTAGATTTACCTGTTCCATTTTTATTTTTTGCTGATGAACCAGAAACAGGTAAACTAGAGATTGTTGATGGTTCTCAAAGAGTAAGAACTTTAGTTGAATTTCTAGGCGATCGACTCATTCTAAAGAATCTTGAAAGGCTAGATAAATCAAATGGATTAAAGTTTTCTGACTTTCCACTACCTCGTCAAAGAAGATTTAAGAGAAAAACAATCCGTTCTATAGAATTAACAGAGAATGCCTCCATACAGGTTAAAAATGACTTATTTGGCAGGATAAATACTGCTCCCTATGATTTAACTCCAATGGAAATCAGGAAGGGATTATTTGAAGGAGAATTTTATGATTTTATCAAAAATTGCTCTGAGGAAGAATTGTTCAAAGAACTTTGTCCTATAAGTGAGAAAAGAGAAAAAAGAGAAGAACGCCCTGAAATGGTCTTACGCTTTTTTGCTTACTCTGATAAGTATCAGTCTTTTGTACACAGAGTAGATGGGTTTATGGATAAATATATGGAAGACAAACATAAGGATGGATTTGATAGAGCAATTATGCAAGAAGAGTTTATGAGAATGTTGCGATTTGTAGAGCAACATTTTCCTAATGGGTTTAAAAAAGCTGCTACTCATAAATCGACTCCTAGAGTTCGCTTTGAGGCTATTTCGGTTGGAGTCAACTTGGCTCTACGCGAAAATGATGAATTGAATCCACCAAACATTCGAAATTGGCTCGAATCTGATGAGTTTAAGGAATTGATTACTTCTGATGGAGCTAATAGTAAAGCAAAGGTGATTGGAAGAATAGAATATGTAAGAGATAAACTCCTAGGAAATGATTGATGTAAAAAGAGACTTTGAAGAACGCGTAGAAGAGATAGAACTGTATTTTGAGTTTATTGAAAATTTAGTTGAGAAAGATGCTAAACTGATATACCCTGATAAATCTGAAAAAGAGTTTGACGATGACTTGGTTAAAATATTCAAGGCCAATTCATTTCTTTTGCTATATAACCTATGCGAGTCTTGTATTCCTAATGCAGTTGAGGCAATTTATCTTAAAGTAAATACCGATGGAGTAAACTTTGATAAATTGCGCAGTGAATTTAAGATAGAAATTATAAAATTCTTAAAGTCAGCTAATAGTGCCAAGCCTAAAGATTTTGTTGGGAGGATAAACAATATAGCACAAGGAATAATCCTTGAGTGTTTTAAAAAGGAAAAATTATTCCCAGGAAATATTGATGCAGATAAGATAAGCGAATTAGCAAGGAAATATGGATTTTCTTCTTCTTGCACATTTGTTATTAATAGTGATGGAAGCCGCTCCAATATAAAACGGTCGAATCTTCGTACTGTTAGGAGAAAAAGAAACGAATTAGCGCATGGAACTTACTCATTCAAGGAATGTGGAAAAGATTATACCATCCCCGATTTAATTGAGATTAAAAATCATGTTGTAGAGTATTTGCGCCAAATATTGAACAATATAGAACAATACATCATCAACCAAGAGTACTTAGTTTCATAATAAAAATAGTCATAATATTTTTCTTGTTAATTGATTTTCTCTTGCAACCATAGAGCGAGGCTAGAACAGAAAAACTATCACTGCTAAGCAAAAAACAGCAACTAAAATATGAACTCGTCCAACATACTTAATCTATCCAAGCTGCCTACAAATGTCAGGCAACAACTAATAGATTATTACCAATATTTAGTAGAAAAATATACTATTGCTGAACAAGCACAAAACCAAGATACGACCTTTTTGCAGCAATTTGTAAAACCTATGCGTAAGCACACTGATATTAATGCTCTAGTCAAAGAGCAAAACTACTCGGGAGTAGATAAAGCCAAAGTTCAAAATATTGTAAAGGCCATAAACATTCCACAAAGTACGGACGAACTACTAATGATGCTATGAGATACCTTTTAGATATAGATATTCTATTGCTGTACTTGCGGGAAGACTCAACAGCTAAAGAGATCGAAGATCAATACCACATCTTAGAAAAAGAACATCTTGCTTTGATTTTGATAGTAAGCAAAGGTGAATTAAAAGCTTTGGCATTAAAAAATAAGTGGGGAAATCGTCGTATTGCTAAATTGGAAGAGTTTCTAAATCAATTTTTTATCATTGATATTAATGCCGAAGATATTATTGATCGATATGCCGAAATTGATGCTTACAGTCAAGGTAAGTTAGATCGTTTGGCAAGTAATTTCACGGCAAGAAATATGGGTAAAAATGATATGTGGATTGCTGCAACAGCTTCTATAACAGAAGCTTCGTTGATTACAACAGATAAAGATTTCCACCATCTTCACAAAACCTTCATTGACTTAATCTATGTGAAGCGATAGCTTGACACAGCATATATCACCTATGAGACGCTCAATTCTACAACTACTCTCCAAACATACCTTCCAAAACCTTCTTAAAAGCAATAGCACCAAATGGCTCATCGGACTATTCAATGTCCTGCTACTCTTTGCCTTGCTAGCTGCCTATTCGAGTAGCTTAGAACAGGCGCATACCCTCGACCACTACAGCCAGGAGGTGCGAGAACGCTGGGAAAGTAATCCTGATAAGCATCCGCATCGCATGGCGCACTATGGCTACGTGGCGTTTCGGCAAAAATATCCGTTGAGCTTCTTTGATTATGGGATGGATAGTTATTTGGGCAATGCCGTTTTCTTAGAAGCACATCGCCAGAATACCATCAACTTTTCGGAAGCCAGTCTTTCCAGTAGTCTATTGCGCTTCGGGGAAATTTCTGCTGCCTTGATTTTACAGTTGCTCGTACCCTTGCTGTTGTTTTTCTGGGGATTTTCACTGATCGCAAAAGAACGAGAACAGGGAACGCTACAGCTATTATTAGCGCAAGGAACGAGTTGGTCGGAGTTGATTATTGGTAAGACTTTGGGCTTATTCTACCTATCACTGATGCTTTTGCTGCCCAGTGTGGTAGTGGCTTTGGGCTTGCTCTTTTTCCATCCTTTATTCACGGAAACGCCCGATGTGGTGTTGAGTTTTGGGACGCTTGCGATGGGCTATCTGATCTATTTATTCATCATGTCTTTATTGGCGGTTTGGATTTCTGCTACTTGCCAAACTTCTAAAACGGCTTTGATTCAATTGATTGGTTGTTGGCTATTTTTTACTTTGATGTTGCCTAAATTGGCGCAGGTGACGGGACAAGTTTTCTATCCTTCACCTTCCAAAATTGAGTTTGACACCGCCGTGGAAGAGGAACTCATCGAACAAGGTGATAGCCACGATCCAAACGATCCACATTTCAAGGGACTGAAAGATTCGCTACTTGCGGTTTATCAGGTCAGTTCCACCGATGAATTGCCGTTCAATTTTAGTGGTTACGTCATGCGAGAAGGCGAACGGATGAGTACCGAAACGTTCCGTCGTCATCAGCTTCAATTGATGGAACGCTACCAGCAGCAACAAAATTTAATCCGTTGGACGGCTTTGATTAATCCTTACATCGCCATCAAAAATTTATCTATGGCAATGTCGGGGACGGACTTCCTTGCCTATCGAAATTTCCAAGATCAGACGGAGGCATACCGCTACGATTTGGCGCAAACCATGAATGAATTGCAGATCAAATACGTCAGCAATAACACCAGTAGTTCGGCGGATAAAAAATCGAGAATTAGCCAGCAACATTGGAAGGATTTTCCAGATTTCCAATACCAATTTCTATCTTTCAAAAGCATCTTTCAGCACGAAATCCTATCGCTATTTTCTTTGCTGCTTTGGCTGGCTGGACTACTTTGCTTAGCTAATTTTTCTACCCAAAACTTAAAAGCCTTTTAACATGACGCAATTATTAATCACCAATTTTCTGCGCTCCAAAGGCTTGATGATTGGTCTTTTGCTGATTTTTCTTACTGGTTTAGTGAGCTTACACATTGGCAAAGTTTTCCTAGCCCAACAAGCGGATATTGCTGTCAAAACAGCGCATTATCAAACAGAACACCATCGCCAACACCTGACCTACGAACACGGAGAAATGGGCTTACTGCTCTACTACATCCGATTTGGCTTAGCGAATGAAATACCCAACATTGCGGGACTTTCCATTGGGCATCGAGATATTCATCCCAACGTCCAACTGGTCAATATTCGGAATCTGGAAGAGCAGAAACACGCTACGGAACTCAGGAATCCGCTCTATCAATTGTTGGGCAATTTGGATTTTAGTTTTGTATTGATCTACCTTTTTCCACTCATCATTATTGCCTTTTGCTTCAATCTACTATCAGAAGAAAAAGAAGGCGGTACGTGGACATTAGTGCTCAGCCAAGCCCCTCAGCCACTGACCATTATCAGTACCAAATTATGGATTCGCCTAGCTAGCATCTTAGCCGTTCTATTCAGCTTGCTAGCCATTGGAAAGGTGTATCTCGCGATTCCACTTGATACCGCTTTCTTTGCTTTCACCTTGGTCGCTGTGCTATATGTCTTATTTTGGTTTGCACTAGCTTGGTTTGTGGTGAGTTTACAAAAATCATCCAGTCAAAATGCGCTCTCCCTACTCTTAGCTTGGGTATTGTTGACCATCATTCTGCCCGCCTCCATCAATGCTTTAGTTATCAATCTGTATCCTGTTCCCGAAGCGTATAGCACCGTCATAGAAAGCAGAGACGGCTACCACAACAAATGGGATTTACCCAAAGCACCGACCATTCAAAAATTCAAGGAACACTATCTACAATTTGCACAATATGAACATCCGGCAGGGCAAAGTTTCGGTTGGTTTTGGTACTACGCCATGCAGCAAATGGGAGACGACGAAGCGGCAGCATCCAACAAAGCGATGAAAGAAAAACTGCAAAAAAGAGATCAAATCAGCCGGACTATTGCCTATTTTTTCCCCAGTCTGCACACCCAATTTTCTCTCAATGCGCTGAGCCAATCTGATATGCGCAACTACCTACATTTTATAGAGCAATTGGAAGCCTTCCACGAAGACAAACGCTTATATTTTTATCCTAAAATTTTTGAAGAAACGCCCATCGAGGAGGAGAATTGGGCGCAATTTACTTTAGAGTATGCCGAGAGGGATCGGAAGGTGGAATGGTTCAAGCAGCTTCTGCCCTTGGGTTTGGTGAGTTTGTTGTTGGTGTTTTTGGCGCGGGGGAGATGGTCGACGATGAGAATGTAGTAAGTATTTGATTTACCAGCTTTCTCCAAATTTACCTACTTAATTCATAGACTTTGTACCAATAGAAAAAAGCTTCTGGATTTGATTTTTTGAGTTTGTTCAGGCGAGTGTAGAAGGGTTGTTCAATTATCCAATCTTTTATTCGCATGGGATTATCATACCTTCCAAAAGTTACTTTTCCTTGTTCGATCAATTTAGATAGATAAGCTGCTTTAGCGGCATCAGCAATGGCTCGTTCAATATGATAGCTTTCTGAAAAAATGAAGGCTTTAACTTGAGAAATACCTTGTTGTAAGGCTTGAAAATTCGCAGTTCCTTCTTTTCCACGAGTTGAAATAGTCAGCGCAGTTTGGAATATGTCATCTAGGACAAATTTGTAATCTTGTTCTATTGCTCTGTAATGTAACTCTGTTTCAGTAAATTTTTTGAAAGTAGTTGTTGTGATCTCTAAATTGGTAATTTGATCGAAGATTGTACCAATATCAAACAGTTGTTTGATGATTTCCATTGCACTACTTTGCCCCCTTTTCAGATAAGGAATGCCTGTTGTTTCAGGAGCAAATGCAGTGAGTTTATCTCCCAGTATATCTTCAAAGGAAGGTACAAGAACAGCTAATGTACGCCCTTCCTGCAATACAAAATTTGAGTCAATAGCAATTGATTTAAGCTGTTGATATTGTACTTTCTCAAATAAGATGTCCAATAAAATATTATCTTCTGATCTACCACTGTGATAAGTAGGAGCGTAGTAAAATTTGTAGTGTGCTTTTTCTAGTTTTGATTTTACCTTTCGTTCATGTAGTTCTACTCTCGTGAATCCTTTTGAGGTAGCTAATGCTTCTAATTTAGGAGCTAATTGGACGTTTAAAGTCTGGATAATAATATCAACATCAATGGATAGCCTTTTGGTAGAATCAAACATTAGCATCAAAGAAGTACCCCCTTTAAAAACAAAGTCTATGTTCATTTCCACTAAACCTTCTAGCAATAGTAACGCCCTGATTACTTTCTCTACCAGCGCAGGATCAGCTTTTTTATTTTTTGCAGCAATCGTCCTAATCCAAGCTGCCTTTAAAGACTTTTCACTTATCATTATGGCATTTTTTTGAATTTAGTGCCGATTTATAGCACTAAGTATTTCCTGAATTTTAGCTTTTTTCTTGCGCCTAGAAGCGTATCGAAATAGAGTACTCCGATTGACGGTGTACTTTTCAAGTGCTCGTTGAAAAATATTGATTAATTCGTAGCCCTGATAGAAATAAAATAAAGCTTTGTAAGAAACTAGGTCAACCAGTAGTTTTTCTATGCTAGTGCTAGGCAAATCTTTGATAAGTTGTGTAGGAGCTTCTGACACCAAATTTTGGATAATAATAGGGTTCGCTATGTCCAGAAGATAATTTTCTACTGCATCTTTGGTGGGTTTTAGGTAAACATGCTTATGATTTGCTTTGAGATGTTGAAATACTGCCTCTAAACTATCTCTATCGGTCTCCACAATAATAAAATGATTCTGAGCTTGATGAATGGATAGTTCTTGAATAATATTGGAGTTCCAGATACAGTAGTCAAGAAATGGAAAACCTTGCTTTAATTCTTTACTGATCTTTAACTCTTTCCTTTTCGGCAGTGGTTTAAATGTTTTTGGAGCGCCCACTATGAACCTCCCTCTCCCGATTCTACTAATTTTTCCTGATTGCACAAGTTGGTATATTCTCCAATTGACAGTACTCTTGGAAATCTCTTTTTCTTTTTCAGCATAGAAGTTGTAGATTTCTTTATTGGTAAAGAAATTGTGATCTTTAAAACGATGAGCTATGCTCACTATTTGTAGTTTATTTCCGATATGAGGATTGTTTTATTGAAAATCAAATTTATGGCAATAAAACAGATTAATTGCCGAAATGTTGAGGCGTGTATATCTTGTAAATTATTTTAAAAGATTAAGCGATTTGGTAAGTTGCTTATTCCAAATAATTATGAAAGTTGTGAGTTTTTAGGACTTCACAGGTGAGAAAAATAGTCCATGCTCGCATACTACCCCACAATAAAACGAAACGTTAACTGCAACATTTTTTATTGTATGTTCATCAAAGTGAAAGGATGCCTGTCCGCCTTTTATACTAGGAGCGGCATACTTTGTGCGCGAACAGGAGTGGATGGTCGTTGGTGTAATGAAGTCATAGCTTGATTATTTACCAATCAAGGTGAATTCAGATAATTTCAGCTCAAAATCTGGCAGAACATCTTCTCCTGAAAGTATTCCATCAAAATTCTTAATGACATCTACACTTTCATCTTCGCGATAGATGTAGGCTCTTTCTTTATAGGGATCAATCAACCAAGCCAAACGGACGCCATTGGTGATCCATTTATTTTGCATTTTCTTTTTTAGTTTTTTGAGTGAATCTGAAGCGGAGCGCAATTCCACCACAAAATCTGGAACAGCAGGCAAAAACCTTTTTTCGATGTCCTCTGGTGTTAAATTAGATAATCTTTCTGCACTGATCCAAGAAGCATCTGGACTTCTTGTAGAACCATCGGGCAGATCATACCCTATTTGAGAACTCCCCACTTGTCCTTGTCCATAGGCTTCACACCAATTTCCTACTCTACGAATAAGCAAACCTTCTCTAAAACCACTTCCACCAAATACTGGAGACATAATTGTTATTTTTCCTTTTTCATCGCGTTCCATCAGCAATTCTGGGTAAGTACCACAAAGGCTGATAAAAGCTGCTTTATCCAAACCTTTTACCACTAAGGTTCCACCCAATTGCTCAATTAATTGAATCATACCAATATCTTGAACACCTTTCTCTAATACTGCTGTCATTAGATTTGAATTTCAATTGCCAAAAAATATTGCACTTTCAAAAGTAGACGATTCGTTTTTAAAAAGCAAGTTTGATTTATTAGGAATTTGGCTTGTGGAAGTCTACTAAAATATAGAGAAGATCATCTGATCGCCCACTATATCAAAATAAATCCATAATACTCGCGACAAAATACGCAGACAAAGGCATCAGACTCCAGTCCGAAACAGCTTGTTGACAAGGAAACAACATGCAATGCTAAGAAGGAATTGCTCCAATTCCAAAACCCTTACCCAAAAACCAGCACCTCTTTCACTTTCTCCCCTTCTTGAATCTTTTGCTCCAAATCAGTTCTGATAGCATGCTCTAACTCTCGGGCGTGTAATTTCCACCAAAAATGAGCAGGTATTTCACCATTACTGTGTTTTTCTAAACGATACATCAGTGCGGTATTTGGATTCTCTTTTCCATTCGCGATACGGCTTAAAGTGGTAGGATGTATGCCGATATTATCCGCAAAGTCTTTGTTATTTTTCTTAGAAAGGCGAATATAGTTTTTCAATTGACTCGAAAAGCTAAATGGTGCTTCAAAGCCTTTTCTTTTGAAATAGTCTTGCAACCGAAGCTTGAATTTCATCAAATTTCCAAATAATATTTCAGCTTCGCTCATGTTTTTGAGTCGTTCCAACCTTATTTTTCTGAACGCTTCGTCCACGGTCTTCTGCTCTTCAGGCGTCAATGTCTCATTGAAAACAAAGCTTTCTACAATTTCCTCGTCGGTATATTTTTTATTCAGTTCTTGATAGATTCGATCACTCTTCTTCATCTGTTAAGTATTTATCAATCAAAGCCTTAGAAGACGCTTGCTCTACGGCTAGCAATCTTCCATATTGACGAAATCCATAGTTATCTGATCGAAGTTGCAAACTTCGATCATCGGAAAATCGGAAGGTGGAGTGGTTCAAACAGCTTTTGCCCTTGGGTTTCGTGAGTTTATTGTTGATGTTTTGGCGCGGGGGAGATGGCAACTCTCGATTTAGTAGTAGTAGCAGAACAAAACCTACTCGGTCAAAATGAGAAACTTATTTTTTTCCGTTACTTATGAGCTACAGGATTGAAAGCGAATAAATGTTTAAAATAAGAAAGTAAACTAATGACCTGCGATTTCTGCACGGAAGGAAAGTGTTCCAAAAATTCTTCGATACTATCACCTGCTTTCAAATAGTCAATTAAGTTTTTGACAGGTACTCTAGTTTCTGCAAACACTGGTGTTCCACTTTGAACACTTGGAGAAATAGTAATAATGTTTGCGAGCATAATTAGCTTAGGTTTGAATTTGAATAAGTGAAAATTAATTTGGAAAAAAGTAATTGCATTACAATTTTAAGAGCAACAAATTTAGTGGAGTTTTAGTTGCTTTTTGGTAGCCATTTACCTGCTCACTTTGGCTTTGCTGCTCTAACATTCTTTGCAAAAGTCTCATTCCCTTTCTTAGAAACTTTATTTCCCTGACTAGGATATTGTTGATAATGCGAATAACGGGTAAAATACTCCATTTTGTGGCAGTGATAGTTTTACTAAACTTTTAAGACTTAGTAAAGCGTTTGAGATCGCGCAACAAGTATGCCCAAAGGTTTTTTATGGACGGAAACACAAATTTTAACTTATTTTTCAGAGAAAAATAAGTTAAAATTTGTGTTTCCGTCCGAAGAGAATTATGGAGCATACTTGTTGCTCAATTTGCGGATATTGACCTGAACCATATCTGAGTCAAATGTCAAGAAAAATAAGATATATATAGCCGTTATTCACATTAATAACGGGCAACTTTAAGATTACCCGTCATTTTACACAATCAGATGACAGGCAACTTAGAGCTGCCTGTCATCATATCCCCAATTGAGTACTTACAACAAACTGGTGCAAACTGCTCGCTTCCACACTATTCCGCCACAATCAGTTGCTTCGTAAGTACGCTATGTGCGGTCTTCAAAACCACCATATAAAATCCATCGGGATAAGCACTAGTTGCCAGTGGATACGTATGTACACCTGCGTCCAAAGTCGTTTCTGGCAGGAATTGCGCTACCAATACACCTGCGCTGTTGTAGATAGCAATACTCGTTTCGCTTGCTTCGGGTAGTGCAAACTGAATCGTGGTATGCTGCTTCGCTGGATTAGGCTGAATGCTCATCTCCATAGCTTCGGAACTTTCGACTACACTTTGCACCGTCTGGCTTAGGTTGATCGTCCTTTGACTTGGCGCGCAATCACTCGGTGGATTGACGGTAACTTCGTAGCTACAAGCAGGATTTTGGGTATCCACGATGGTGAAACTAGTCGTATCTCTACGTTGCACAAAAGTGATGGCTTCGTAGTATGAATAGCCGCCAGAAGTCAAGTCGCCATCCACATAGAAGGTAGAATTACCATTGGTCGCGGCTACGTGAATCGTGAAATTGTAAGTGCCTTCGTTGCAAGGATGAACAACAACATCGACGTCTAATATTTCACAAGCCTCGCAAAGATCGCCTACGCCATTTTCGTTCACATCTCTAGGCGTAACAGCAGCACCTTCTACCCAATTGGAAGTAGCCTCATTTTGGGCGACATTTCTAAGCGTAGCAGTATAGCTATTGCCTGACTTATCGAATACATTAGGACGCAAAGCTGTATTGTCTTGACTAGGTAGCCCTTCATTGAAGTCGTAGTAAATCGCCAAGTCGGCTTCGTTGCCATTGAGTTCTTTTGCCATATTGGCTTGTATTTGATCGGCTGTTCTAGCTGACGTCCAAATACGCACCTCATCAATTGTACCATTGTAAGTACCCGAACTAGCATTGCCACTGCCTGGCTTCCCGATATTGAGTGGATGGTTGCTGGCTGTCATCGCGCTCGTTAAGGACGCAGCTTGGTCTAATACGCCGTTCAAATACAGTTTCAAACTTTGATTGGGCAGATCGTAAACTACTGCTACGTGATACCAAGTATCGGTGGATAAAGTAGTCGTACCAGCAACTGAGGTATTCGTACTAATGAAGCGCAGCTTGTTTCGATGTGTATCAAAAGTGAAACCTAGAGCAGTCCCTGCTGCGCCTTTGTCCAGTATGCGCTCGTCGCCTAGTTCTTTCTTATTGATCCAAGCTTCTAAGGTGAATGTCTCACCAAAGATCGCATCCAGTCGGTCACTATCTACGAGACTGATGTAGTCATCCGTTCCGTCCAAATTCATAGCGGGATTAATAGCATCTTCGCAGCTATCGCAACCATCTGGAATGCCGTCCGCATCGCTATCTATCGTATCGTCAAAACCTGCACAAATATCTCGATAATCTGGTACGCCGTCCATATCGGCATCTGGTTCGCAGACCTCACCCACGCGGTTGTTGTTGACATCCAAATGATTGACGGGCGCACCATTTGTCCAGTTGGAAATCGCACCCGTTCGCGCCATACCGATTACTGTACCGTCGTGACCATTCAGGCTCTTATCTTGCACGATACTCAGCCCTGTATTGTCGTCATCGGGTGTTCCTTCGTTGAAATTGTAGTAAACCAATAGCCCTTCTTCATCGCCCACGAGTTCTTTGGATAGATACGTACCAATTTCCGACTGCGTTCTCGCTCTGTTCCAAATGCGTACTTCGTCCATTTTGCCTCGGAAGCCTGAGCCGTACACTTGTCCGATGTAGAAATCGCTAGCGGAAAAGTCAAAATCTGCGACTCTTTCCTCAATTTTCACCCCATTGATGTACAAAGTCATATTTTCACCATCGGAGGCTATGGCAATATGATACCATCTGTTCGGTTCTAGTCGTGGTCGGAATTGCTGTCCTGACCAGACACCTAATTGCGTGCCACCATCGGAGTTAATCAGCCAGTGGTGCGACTTCACAGCAGCACTTCCCAACAGTAAAGGCCAAGATCGGGAAGACGGAATGCCATCTAAATAGATCCATGCTTCTACGGTATGCGGCGCATTGCCACGCTCCAACCCGCTTATATTGGTCGTAGAGACTCGATCATTGCCGCCTGCAAAGTACATGCCTGGGTTTGGATCATTGACACAAAAATCGCAAGCATCTGGAATGCCATCTCGATCAACATCTACGCTATCGTCAAAACCGGGACATTTATCCAATGGATTAGGGACACCATCTCCATCGAAATCCAAAGAAGCCAAGTCACCACCGACGAAGAAGTCCCAAACAACATCTTCTGCCATTGCATTACCATACAAATCAGTGACGCCGCTCAAAAGAACTTCAAATTTTTCTGCATCGTATTCCTCCGTCGTGATGGGTAAATTAGGCGTGATGAAAAGTTCGTTGTCCGCACAACTCAATTGCGCATTGATGATCTCATTGGTGAAGACCCGTCTAAGTTGCACATTGGCGGCGGATAAATTGCTACAGCCCAAATCCTCTGTAAATTTGACGCTAATTTCATCTCCGATCACGTAGTTGTCATCATCTGGTTCGGGCGTTCCCAAGACCATCGGCGCGCTTCTGTCTACCAATCCACTGATTCTATTAGAGTAGGAAATATTGAGCCCACAAATTACTTTTATGCGTATGTCGTATCGACCATCTGGCACATTGATGATATCCCAAGAAACCTCCGTACCAAATTCGGAATCGTTCAATTCGCTACTTTCCAAGACCACACCCGGTTTCCAATCCGAAATCCCTCTTGGTGTGTATTCGATTTCTATACGATCTAAATTATTGACATCGTAGCCATCCAATCGTAGCTCCAATTCGTTATCGTTGGCTTGTGAAAGTATGAAGCCATCAATCGGCTCTACTATATTGATCTCGCTACAAGGACTTTGGAAAAAAGCAGAGAGCGCGACGGTAGCTATGATTTCTTCATCGGCATCATTGCAACCTGAATACAGCTCAAACGCCAAACCTTCGTAGCTATAAATAGGAGAATTGATCCCTCTAGTGACCGTGACCGTAACGGGTAATTCTCCTGCTGCACCTATATCATCCAAAGGAAGCGGTGTTGTGTAAGGACTTCCACCAACCGTTATGGCAGCACCGCCAATATTGGTCGCTTGTATAAAGCGTAGGAAGTAAGTTCTGTCCTCATCTGTCTCACTGATATTACCCGCAAAAAGGGTGAATACTGCCGTGCCATCCGCTGCGACACCCGCTTGTATGGGATTTTCTGCTCGAAGTTGAACGGCTTCGCGTGCATTGGTTTCTGGCTCGTAAGGACAACTACTTGCGCCACCTAGCGTCACAAACACGGGCGTTTTATAAACTGGATCGCTTCTCACTTCCACCGTAAATTCATCCAATGGATCATCGTCGGCAAGTCGATAACCTGTAGTCAGGCTATTGATTTCCGTTTCAGTAGTAGAATTGCCCGATTCCATTTTGAAGTTGGTAATCAGACCGCCATTGATACCAGAACCACCTATTTCAAAACCCATTTCGCTGGCAATTTCCTCATTGATTTCCATACCAAATTCTATGGTAGAAATATCTGTCGTTGTGCTGGTCGTTGTTTTTTCTTTGGGTGAATTGCCTCCAAATTGCACCACTTCTACGAACTCGGCGGCTGCTTTCAACTCATCGTTGCGCTGTAGCATTTGTTCCCAAACTAGTATTTGGTTGTCGTAATCGGCTTGCTCTGCTGCTGTTGTATTGGGATGATCGCGCAAATCTTGTAGCTCAGGAATGACGGACGCTTTGATGTGATTTTCTGTGAAGATAAATTCTGACTCCAAGCCTTCATTGGCAATGACAAGATTTTTATCCATTAATACTTGACAAGTATTTTCGTCAAAAATAACTTCGTCCGAAATCGCATAAGCAAAAGCCAATGCCGCCCCAACAAAGACATCTCCTTCCGAACCTTGGATTACGTCGCTATCAGTGGTTTCAAATCGCGTGGTATTGGAAACGGAGAGAATCGTTTCCGTCGAGTTGGCGTTAGTTGAGTTCACTTCATAAGAACCGCCTACATCACCCCAGAAAGCAGTCTCTGTTTCTAGCCCCAAAATAGAGACGCCAAATTTCAAACCGATCCGTACATTACCCCAAGTATTAGAAGATTCGCTATCCGAGACGTAGAAGCGAGTCGCGGTTTCGGTGGTGGTGTTTTCTTCTAAATAACTGTAACTAGCATCACCAGGAGGGTCTCTAAGAATGAAAAGCGGCAATTGAGGCGACTGAGTAGAGAAATTTTGTGCTCTGGGTCTTCCGCCAGTCACCAATACACTCGGATTGTAAGTCTCCGAAGGACGCTCGAAAGTGTCAATCGCACTAATCGTCAGGTTCTTTAAATGTGGTGATACGATGTTTGGATTACCCGCTTTTAAGTTATACTCAAACGAGCCTCCTTTAAATTCAAAAGTAATCGGCTCATCCCCCATGTCTCCGATTTGGTCATTGATACTGATCGTACCCGTATCGACAGGACAAGTTGTTCCTTCCTCAAATACTTGAATCAAGAGTGGCGTCACTTCTGACTGTGCCAATACTGGATATTCGTAAGTACAAGGTGGTTCGGGTAAGCCTTCCACTACGATAACGGGTTCAGCCTGATAGTAAAAGTCTTCGTTTTGCGAAGCACTGGACAAATCGACTGCTCGCCCGTTGGTATCGTAAAAACTTTCAATCTCTAATTCTTTGCTCGCATATGCACTGATGGGGTTCAAATCCGTCACTTTCACATTGTAGACTTTGGACGGAATACCTGTAATTTGGAAAAATCCAGCGCCGTCCGTTGTACCAGTAATGGTGAAGCAGTTGTCTACATCGGTCAGGGTGACGGTGGCTGTGCCCATGAATTGCTGACAACCTTCGGCTGTACCTGCGCCTGCTAAGATTTTTCCTTGCAAAGAGAACTGCGTGATGTCCTTGAAATTGACATTACTTCTGTTGTCGTCAATGAAAAAAGTTGCGTTGGCAGGAGCGAAAATATGTCCAGTCAGTTGTGGTCGGATGGTGTAAGTGCCTTGATTTTCGATGGTCAAGGTGTAATCTCCATTTTCATCCGTATAGCCGTCATTGGGATTGATGACCACGCCGTTGAATAATAAGTCCACTTTTATGTCTGCGATATTACAAGAAGTGCTGCCAAAGTCTTGACTAACATTTCCAGTGAGTGTAAATACGGTGATGTCAGTGAAATTGGCAGATTTTGGACTGCTGGAATTGACCGTTATATTTCTATTTGCAGGATCAAATTCGTGATTGGCTCTGCTTGGTGTTACCCTGAAGTTGGCAGAACTACCACCATAGTACAATCCTGAAATGGTATATTCGCCATTTCCATCTGTGATGGCGGTTCCACTTCCATTTGCATTTGTTCCACCTGAGACATTGGTAGTTCTGTTGACGTTTACTCTTACGCCACTCACACCTGTTCCGAGACTGCTCGTGACGCGACCTGTAATGACCCCATCGGCAGGAACGACATTGATTTGTGTGTAGGCAGTAGAACGTCGAACTGGGTTGTTGGTGTTGTCGCAAGTACTCAAGACTGTTCTTCTGTAGCGAGTAGATTTGGAAAGTGTAGGGACATTATAAGATTGACTTATGCTGCTAGTGTTCGTTACCGCAGACCAATTTGTCCAAGAAATACCTCCATCAGTGGATTCCTGCTTCTCCCAGTACACCGCTTTTATAGCTGGACTAGCAGAAGCGTTTGTGCGACTAGAAAAACTACCTGGATCTGTACCGCCAGGAATAGTAGTGCTGCCTGAAAAAGAGATGCTACCCACGTTAGCAGATGCACTGGCTGGTCTGATGGTAATAACATCAGTACCTCTTGTATAACCATATTGATCCTTGGTTTCTCTATAGTAGTATAGACGATCACTGCCCATATTTTCTGGCGGATCGTATTCTGCACCTATTGCACCACTGATGACGGCATAAGTTGAACCATTCCATTTTCTCCACTGATAACTTACTGCTCCACAGGAAACTGTTCCCGCAGCAGTAGAAGTAATCTTGGGAATATTCGTGCCTCTACAAACTGCACCTGGTCCACGTATGCTACCTTCGCTCGTAATAGCAGTAGCATTTACACCATATATCCGCAATCTAAAGTTACCCGTTTTGTTGCTATTTCCGCCCACCAGCACTTTGTACGTGCCTGCGCACAGAAAACGAGTCAAGGTAGATTTTGTACCTGAACCTGAATTATTATCAGAGGCTATGATTCGATCAGCATTGCTGAATAAATAGACCTTAGTATCAAAATCAGTAGCAGAATGATCGGTACTAATGGTCACATTCATAGGGGAATTGATGGTAAAGGAATAGACCACATCGGCAGCAGCATTGTCATAGAGGTTTCGAGCGTAACCACAATTGCTGTTAGAACCACTGGGCGCTGATTTATTGGAATTGTAGTGGTACTTATTTTGACCATTTGCTATAGTTCCAAAGGTAAGCGGTCTATTGAAAGCGTCACCGTTAGAATAACGGTAGACGGCTGCGAATTGATAGGCATATCTGTTGTCATTATCTCTAGTGCTATACCCCCAATCATTTCGATTTCCAATTGATCCTATTGTTCTTTCGCCAGCATAGCAGTGTGCATTGTTATCTTCATTGAAGACATCTTGGTCATAAAAACAATCATTTGCCCCGTCATTTTCGTGTCCTTTGACGTGAAAGTAGAACTTGTCCGTAACAGGTTTATTTGCACCCTCGAACATCTCTTCCTCTGGATAAAGCCATGTATTGTATTCTTTAGTTTCCGTATAACAAAATTCGTAATTTCCACTTCCCCATTGAGATTCGTTACAATCCACAGGGTAGGAACTCGTCGTTCTCCATTTCCATCGCCAAGCAGATTCTTCTGCATCCCCATCATTATTAACATTCCATTTTAAAGCTCGCAGCTTTACGTAGTAATTGATGAGGTTGTCATTTGTGACATCCGATTGGTCTTGTGCGCTCAGCACACCAATTGAACAAAGCCATGCCAAAAGCATGAACAGGATCATTTTTTTCATTTCCATTTAGTGTTTTAAGTTGAGTGTGATTGGTGGATATTGGCTGTTACAGTTCAATATCCACCCATAAAATTTGATTTTTCTTTATAGTTTACGAGTCTGACTTCTTAAATCTGATTACTCAGTATTTTAAAATTTTTTCAAACTGCACGACACCTCGATACGCTATAGCTAAGTATAGCATACCCTTGGGTGCATTTGCCAGTGAAATCGGCTGTGTGCCAGTGGTTTGGTGTATCAGTTTTCCGAGGGCATCATAGATGCGGATAGATAGCTCGTGTTCCAGTACTTCGGTTTGGGGTCGAAGGTATAGCCAGTCTTTTGCTGGATTCGGACTGATGCGGTAATCGAAGGTCGATTGAGCTGTGGTAGTGTGCGTAAGGGTGTTGTAAATACATCCACTATTGATGGTCGCAAGCGGGTCGTAATTGTCTGCCGTTTGATCCATACAAGCCGTTCGATCATACGTCCCTGTGCCTTCCTTGATTTTGATGTTGGCATTGATCGGAGGAGCGAGGATGCGCTCTTGGATGCCATTTTGCCAATGCAGTACGATGGAATCAATGCGTTCGCTTTTTCCCAACCCAAAGTGAACCTGCTGATCGTCGAAAGCGGCGTGATTGCCCGCAGAAAAGTGGTACTGTAGATAAGTCTCGCCGCCGTGGTGTAGGAATACTTTTGTACCAAAACCATCGCGATTGTTGCTCACGCCTTCTAGGTCGATGAAAAGATAGTTATTGCCATCGTTTTGCTGATTTTCGAGTATTCGGTAAAAGTGATAAGCACTATCGTAGTGGCTTCGCGGTACTTTGTTGGCAATGACTAAATCCAAGTCGCCGTCACGATCTAAATCGCCTTTTACGGCTCCTCTATTGAGTTCTGCAAAGTCAAGCTGGTATTGTTTGGAAGCTTTTCGAAATTGTCCCGCTACATTTTCAAAGAAAGCCGTGGAGTCTTGCTGCGTAACTCGATAGCGTTCGGTGATGTTGATAAAACCATTAGATACCAACAAATCTAAGTCTGTGTCATTGTCTACATCAAAGAACAGCGGTGTCCAACTGACCGTATTATGAAAGCTATCGGTCAAGGTGTTGTCCAAGTTGAATGCGGTAGCTCGGTCTTGGTAGTAGCCGCCTTCGTTGACTAATAATTTATTGCTTCCGATGTCCGTAATGTATAAATCTAAATCCAGATCTTGGTCGAAATCAGCTATGTCAATGCCCATACCAAACATCCGAATATCCAGTCCAAAAACATTGGCTGCTTCTTCAAAAACGTCGGCTTCGGAATCGTATACATGAAGCTGATGCGGCAAGACATCTTCCCCAAAATCGTTGATACTGTACAGCCCGAATCCACCATCTGCCGTTGGGATTTGAACGCCTACAAACGAACAGCCCAAGTCTTCTTGTTCGTACTGCGCCGTCACTTTCTCAAACTGAAAACCGCCTAGATTTCGATACAATTCATTCTTATAACAAAGGTGTGGAAAGCGTTTGATGACGCTTCCATCCGCTAGGGTATCCCTTACGATATTGGGTTTTTCGATGTAGTTGGAAAGGTATACATCCAGTAAGCCATCGGAGTCGTAATCAATAAAGCTCACGCCCATGATAGAGCGTTCTTGCGGCAATAAACCAAAATCGGTGAGCAGGCTGAAAGTGCCATCGCATTTATTGTGCAGTAGCATTGGGCTACTAAATTTAGCGGCACTGCACAGCAAAATTTCATCGCAGCCATCGTTGTTGAGGTCTGCTACTGCCGCCACTGATACGTCCATGGTATGAAATGGAAGGAGGTGACTGACGTCTTCAAACGCCCAATTTCCATTGTTTTGGAGCAAGCGGTCGGGATGGATGCCACCAGGCATATAAATATCTAACCAACCGTCTTGATTGTAGTCGATGAGGCTCACGCCGCCTCCAAATTCGGAGGCACTCCAGTAGCTATGTTGGAGGTCGATATTTGCTCGCGCTGTGAATTGCGCAGGTAACCAATAGGCGTGTAAGAGTATTGTTATCTGCATCAGCAAATAAGCATACCAAGGGATATAGTGTGTTTTCATTTGGTTGTCTTTTGTGTGAAGCGATAAATAGGGTTTCACACACTTGCATTTACAAATTTAATCATATGTTTCGATCAAGCATTACCATTTTTGCGCATTCTGTTACCATTTTTGCGCATGGTAGTTGGAGGGCGTACATCCAAAGTGCTGTTTAAAGCCTCTGCAAAAGTGTGCGGAATTGGCATAACCAATTCGATAAGCAATCTCTTCCACCGAATACTTGTTGGTCTGTAACAATCGCACAGCATAATTCATGCGCAGCGTACGGATGAGTTTACCCGCCGAGACTTTGGCTAGCTTATCCAATTTTCGATTGAGTTGAGAAACACTCAGGTGGACTTTTCGGGCTAAAAATGCTACACTCAATTGCTCGTTTTCTAAGTTTTGCTGCACAATTTCATAGATGCAACGCAAGAAAGGATCGTAATGGGACAAAGACAGGCTAGCCTGAAGATCAGTAGTGACATAGGTGTGTGTGTTCATTTTAGGTTTTATTTTCCGTGTGTAAATTGCAATGTCTTTAACCTTGATTCGATTTTCCTCGTCTAAGCAGGTAAAATATTCGACTAATCCAAATCATTAAGAATCAATGCAAATATGGGGTAGAATAATACGAAAAGAGTAGCACAAATCTTACAAATGTTAGCACATTTATGACTTAGGGCGGTAATATCCCAAATTTTAGGGATGGATTTTTAAAAGGCCTTTGGACAACAAGATGAAAAATGAAATTTTTTATCTTGTTGTCCAGGAAGAATGTCAAGTGAGCAAATAAACTTGTCACAATGCGAATAACGACTGTACAAATATCATTTTGCTTGACATTTGACTCAGATATAGTTCAGGTCAATATCCGCAAATTGAGCAACAAGTATGCTTACTAATTCTCTTCGGACGGAAACACAAATTTAAACTTATTTTTTTGGAGAAAAATAAGTTTAAATTTGTGTTTCCGTCCATAAAAAACCTTTTGGCATACTTGTTGCGCGATCTCAAATACTTTACTAAGTTTCAAAATTTTAGTAGAGCTACTACTACCACAAAATGGAGTATTTTACCCGTTATTCGCATTATTATTAGATTTTTTGCTAGACTGCTATTTGTACTTGATCTGATTCGTAAGGCATTTCCCAAGCAAAAATAAGGTCTGCTTTTGCTACACCTGCCTCTAGCAGCACGGCTTCTAAAGGGTAGTCTGTGTTATTTTTGTGTATCCAAATCTGATGATCTCTTATTTCTAGTCGAAGTAGTAAATCATAGACATAGCGATTGTCGTGCCAACCCGAAGAAAACAAAGTATAATTTTGCTCTTCATCGTCTGTAATGACTTGTTTTTTGAGTGCAGGAGCATTAATAGACTTAGAACCTGCCATTCTATTCATCAGATTTTCAACTGCTTTTCGATAGTTTTTTTCTTTGACTTCATTTTTTGAAGTATTAGTTACTGCTACTTGTACCCAAGCCATATGCAAATCATCTGATGCTACACCTGCTTTCAGTAGTTGATCTTCCAGTGGATAGTCTGTATTATTTTCGAGTATTCGAACGTCCCCATCATTAGTCAATTCGATATGAAACAATAGATCGTGTATGTAATGTTCTTTGTGCCAACCAGCATTGAAGAGTAAAAAATTGTGCTTTGATTTGTCGACTTGTAGATATTTGCGTAAGCTTGGCTGATTGATCGTTTTAGAAGATGCAGGACGTGCTACTACCTCAGTAATAATTACTTTATATTGATCTACTTTTTCCATCCTACTATTTCTTTTTGCTTTATATTAACGATAATTAACTTGACTTGGTGCTTCTCTAAACAACGTATTAAAAAAGGAATTTCTTTGAGTCGTTCATATTTTTTTTCGGCAATATTCGATAAGGTTAAAAAGACCCTTTGGACAGAAATGATGTTACTTTTGATGAAATAAAAATTAGCAATTTGAGAACTAAAGTGTTAGCTATTCTTGCGATTCAGATAAACATGTCAAAAAATAAATGAACACTTATATTTCCATCCATTAAAAAACTTTGGACATGCTTGTTGACCGATCTAAAAGGCTTGATCAGGAGCTATATCAAGCACTGCTAATCAAAATTTTCCTTACTTTTGAAGCCAGCCTATTAAGAATAGATAGCAAAAACACAACACATGTCAAAAATTGCAGGTGTCGACTATGGTTCAAAACTCGCGGGGACGAGTGTGATCTCTTATTTGCAAGGAGAAGAAGTTTGCTTTTTACAAAGTGCTAAAAAGCAAGATGCTGATGCTTTCCTACTGAATAATATTCGAGTCTTAGGTTTGGATACCATATTTTTGGATGCACCGCTTTCCCTGCCCGGCGTCTACAGAAATATTGATCCCTACAATGACTTTTTTTACCGGGCTGTAGATCGTTTACTACAAGCCATGTCGCCTATGTTTTTGGGTGGACTGACTGCACGTGCTATGCGACTGAAACAGCAGTTGGGAGCACAAGAAGTCACGGTCATAGAAACTTATCCTGCTTATTTAGCACGACGCTTTAAGCTCGCTGATTTCCGCTATAAAAAGCAGCTCGTTCACCTGCCCGCTTGCAGTGAATATCTCATCGAGCAATTGGCACTTCCCTATCGCATCGCGACGATCAACAATTGGCATCAAATGGATGCGCTGCTGGCTTTTTACAGTGCTTGGCGATACAGCAAGCAAACACATGAATCTTTTGGTGATGCGGAAGAAGGGCAGGTGATGGTGTAGTGGTAGGTTCAATAAAATGCTGGTTATGAGGCAGGAAAATCCCAGCAGGTTTTCAAGTTAGATTACTGGATATCAGGGTGAAACAAACCACTAAGGCTCATAGCTTTAAAGTTCAAGCGCAAGTGTCAAGTACAAGTTCAAATGCATGCGACCTGCAAAATCCATTCTATCTTGTTGAATACGTGTCCCAGAAACGAGACTGAAATGCTTGTAGGGTCGGTACACTTTGTACCTGCACCTCAAAAATATCCAGTAGTGTACGCTGAAGTAGATATCAGAAATTCGCGCAACAAGTATACTCAGTAAGTCTATTCGGACAGAAATGAAAATTAGGCGTGTACGAAGTTTTTAGCAATGCTCAAAATAAGCCTTGATCAATCCCTTGAGATCGCGCAACAAGTATGCCTAAAGGTTTTTTATGGACGGAAGCACAAAATTTCACTATATTTTCTCTAAAAAATAGTGAAATTTTGTGCTTCCGTCCGAAGAGATTTACCAAGCATACTTGTTGCGCGATTTTCTAGTATTGACTCAGGCTCTTTTTGAGTAAAATGTTAAGCAAAATAGGACTTCGTACACCCTTAAATAAAAATTAGCAATTTGGGACTAAAGTGTCGACTACTTTTTATTCCAAAGCAATCATATCTATTTCAACAAATTTGCTGATGCACTTGATGTCATCCTCCAATTCAAACAACATCTATATCATATGAAAATTTATCTTACGCTTCTGCTCTTGCTGGTTGGTTCTACTGCTCTTCCTGCGCAGACATTTAGTGCAGCACAGCTGTTGGAAAAAAGCATTGAGTATCACGATCCTGAACAAAAATGGTTGACTTGGCAAGCAGCGTTTACGCTAGAGTTAGAAATGCCGACGCGACCCAATCGACGTTCTCACCTCCAAATCGACAATAAAAATGGTAACTTTAAACTAATCGTAGAACGCGATAGTCACCAAATCAAACGCAGCGTCAAACAAGGACAATGCCTAAACCTGCTGGACAATAAAATACCCAAAGACACTGCGCTGGTCAAAAAATACCAACTGAATTGTGAGCGGACGTATATGTACCGAGACTACTACGCTTACTTGTACGGATTGCCTATGAAACTAAAAGACCAAGGAACGATTTTGCACGAAACAGCAGCAGAAGTAAGCTTCAAGGGCAACACCTATTGGAAAATAAAAGTAACTTACGAAGCAGCGGTGGGCGATGATATTTGGTATTTCTACCTAGACAAAGACAACTATGCCTTGAAAGCTTATCAATTTTACCACGACGAATCAAAAAACGACGGAGAGTACATTTTACTAGCAAGCGAACAAATGATAGATGGCATCAAAGTACCCAAGGATCGAACGTGGTACTATAACGCAGATGATAAGTTGCTCGGAACGGATTTTTTGGTAGAGCAGCAATGACAAGAAAACCTTAACTGCTTAAGCATAATCTTTATCTGTTGATAATATGAATGAACGATTGTACAAAGCTCTGAGCAATACTTGTTGCGCGATTTTTTTGCATTGACTCAGGCTGTTTTCAAAAGATAGTGTCAAGCAAGCGAATAAACTTGTCAAAATAATTAAGCATTTGTGTTTCCGTCCATAAAAATCTTGGGCATACTTGTTAGGCAGTCTCAGGCACTCTACTGAATTTCAAAATTTCAGCGAAGCTTTGCTACATAGAATGGCGCATTTTAACCCTTATTCGTGTTGGTAACAATTTAGCAATTATTCAATTTGACAATTCGACAGATCAATTGTCACTCAGAATCTTCATTTGATGTCCTCTTTCTGACCATAACACAAACTATGAACTACTTAAAAATTTACGGTCTGATATTAGCCTTGATGAACAGCTACGCTATTTCTGCGCAAGGACTCCTGATCGACGATGCTCGCTACAACCAACTAAAAGTACAGTCGCAATACAACGACGGTAGCAAATCCGAATTTAAGGCGCTAGACGGGGTACGCAAGCACAGTTTAAAAGCCTATTGTCCAGCGGTACAAGATCAGGGCGAACTAGCCAGTTGTGTGGGTTGGTCGGTGGGCTACGCTGCCTTATCTATCCAGTACGCTATCCATAACGATTGGCGTGGACAAACCGATTTAATTACGAACCATGCCTTTTCTGCGCATTATATTTTCAATCAAATTAAGACGGGCGATTGCCATAGCGGAGCATACATGGATGCGGCACTGATGCTACTACAATGCCAAGGTAACTTAACTTCCAAGGAGTTCGATACCAATACAGCAGATTGCAACAGATTACCGACCCTAACGGAAACGCAGCGGGCAGTACCGAATGCTATTGTCGATTTCATGGCATTGTTCAGGGAAGAGGCGAGCGACGCGACCAAAATCAATAAGGTGAAATTGAGTTTGTTGGCAAATAAGGCCGTCATTTTTGGGTGGCTAGCACCACCTTCTTTTTGGTCGGACAGCATGAAAGGAAGCGATACTTGGCAACCAGAATTAGGAGAACAAGACACGCTAGGACATGCGATGACGGTAATTGGTTTCGATGATGCAAAAGGCGCATTTGAGGTGATGAATAGTTGGGGAACAGACTGGGGAAATGAGGGCTACGTGTGGATTGGATACGAAGACTTTGCGGCGCGTTGTAAGTATGCTTTTCAGATGGGAATAGATGAAAATAAAAAGCGAGCAAAAATTTACACGGCTAAATTTAATTTACGACGTTTCGTTGATCTCACTGCTACGGGCGAACCGATCTTTGAAGCAGTAAATTTGAAGTGGAACAAAAAAGCAAAACACTATCGCATCAATCGTAGAGCCGCTAGTATTGAGCGTGGACAAGTCTTTCAATTGTTGGTTTCGCAAGTGAACAAAGGGGCTTATCTCTATGCTTTTGGAATAGAATCTGACCACGAAATCAAAGCCTATTTTCCATTGGGCAATGAAAGCGCAAAGATCACCGTACCAGAAATAGAACTATTCATGCCCAGCCCCAATTCGGGTTTACAATTTAATAAAAGTGGCACAGAGTATATCGTATTGCTACTCACTTCCAAACCAATTACGGACTACGACGCTCGCCTACAAGGTCTACAAGCATCCAATGCGCTTCCACTAAATCGTATTTACGAAGTATTTGGAAAGGAGGTCATACCTTTTTCGGATATTCACTATTTGAATCGCTCCATGCAAGTCGAAAATGAATTGACCGGTGGTTATATTATTCCACTTGTTTTAGCCCTCGAAGTAGAATGAAATGGGATTTGATGCACCATTTATTTCACATTAATTTTTCCCTAACAAAGCACCTCTTATTTTTAGCAGCATTTTCAATCATATTTTGATAGTTTTTTTGTGGTTATATTTACCTGTTAAAACATTGATAATAAGTGATTTGAAATATTTATTTTATGATTATTTTTGTGGTAATTTTCAAGCCTTGTCCTTGGCAGAAATGAGCTATTTATTTCATATTTGTAGCGTCAAATGAAAATATAAGTAACAGTCGAAAAATACGAAACCTGAAAGTTATGTCGAGTGAAAAAAAATGGCTAAGACGCTTGCACAACATCCTTAAAAATCACTTAGCTGATGTAGGATTTGATAACCAACAATTGGCGAGAGAATTTGAATTGAGTGAAAGACATTTGTCCAGAAAAGTAAAGCAACTTACTGGCTTGTCTCCCCAAAAATACTTGAGACAATATCGCCTAAATTCAGCTTTGGACTATCTAAGAAATGGAACGTACACGAGCGTCAAAGAAACATCCTTAGCCATTGGTTATGTCAATACCAGCTACTTTATCAAACAGTTTGAAAAAGAATTTGGACAAAAACCTCTAAATGTGCTGAAAGAATTTGGATGGAGGTGAGCAGGATTAGGACAATTGATTAATCTTGCGTCTATTAAGAGCTTGTTTGGAATTTTTACAAACTGATAATCAGTAGTTTGCGATTCTGGCAAGTTGAAAAATTAGTTGCATATCTGGATACGGAACTCTTTTTTCACGCAGTCAAGTTCGTAAAATGTTGGTTATCAGGCAGGAAAAATCCAAATAAGCTCTTAACCTTTAGTCCATAATATCTACCCTGAGTACTACTTACTTGCTCGAAGATCATAAGCTAAGTAGTAAGTACTCAATACGTCTAACTTTTTGTCAGAATCAGGATTCACAGGATGAGCGGATTCACGGGATTTCCCCAAACAAGACGCATAGTATCTCATTTGGAAGGCTACGTGCTTAGTAATCCTGGAAATCAATAAATTCTGAAAATCCTGATTTCTGACAGATTTTTTACTTATATTAATTGATGTTATATTGCTGAAATTCAGCTATTTATGATGTAGTCTATCACCAAGTACTAAAGCTAAACTACTAATCCAAACAGTATTTGCTAACAAATAGGTAAAAGTATTACAGGAAAAGAAAACAGAGAATTGTCAAGGAGATGGTCGTAAGCAAACCGTATAGCTACTCAGCCAAATCAACGGAAACTACTACACATGAGACACTACTTGATCAATACTGTAATATACAGTTGCTTAACACTTATGTCATTACCTTTGGTAGCGACCGCACAACAACCGCCTGACGAAGCACATCTAACGGAAGCTTTCGAGCAGGGAATGGAGTTGCTGAGGGCGTTCAGAAATGACGAAGCCAATGTTATTTTTAGTAATATTTTAGATGAATTGAGTGAATCCAAGGCACTACAAACGCCTTTTGCACTCAAGGTTCGACTTCGACAAGCAGAAGTACTCGAAAAAGACCATCAGGACGAATTAGCTATTGAGCGATTGTTGGAAGTCATAGAAAAGGGTCGTTTGATAGCAGCTTGGGAAACTTTAACACACGCTTACCTTTCTTTAGCCAGATTACACGAGAAATTGGAACGGGACGAAGCCTGTCTGCGCTACCTTCGTTTAGCTCAGTCTATCGTCGACACACACCAATTGGAACAAGTCTATCCCCGTCTGTGTATTCGTTTGGCTTCTTACCACCGCATTTTCCATTCCATGGATTCTGCTGCTTACTACACCAGCGAAGTACTTAGAACTGCTGCTGCTTTGGGGCAGTATGAACACGAAGCCACTGGGCATATGCTGATGGGTTTGATGCACAGAAAAACAGATTTCAAAAAAGCCACCGAGCATTTCACAAAAGCCTATACCTTCTGGAGAAAAGTCGGGGATTACAGTGGTGCTGAATTTATGATGTCCAACTTAGCCAAATTGCATCTAGCCAATGACTACCCATCCTTAGCGATGAATTATGTGGATTCGGCATTGGTGCTGACCAAACTTGCCTACAGCGCAGGTATGGACGAGCCGCATCGTCTTTATCGAAACGACAAAATGCGTTCGGATGCTTTTGCTGCCCTTGGACAAGCAGATTCTGCTTTGTTTTACGCCAACAGAAGTTATGCCGCTGAATTAAACGATCTCAAAGCAAGCAATTACGAGCGAATTGTAGCGGTGGAAGAACATTATTTGGATGAGCAGAAAGAGCAAAAAATCGAAGAGCAAGCTAGATTAATTGAAAGCGAGCAAAATAGGAAGAATCGGCTGCTAGCCTTAGTAATTATTACAATCATTTTCACTACAGTGCTGTGCTACTACTACCTAAGGCTCAGAAAAGTCAACCAACTTAATCAACAGCAAGCCCTAGCCATCAATAAGGTAAATCAAGAGCTTTCCATTTCGCTCAAACATCAAATGGATTTGCAAGGCGAAGTGCATCATCGCGTCAAAAATAATCTCCAAACGATTATCAGTTTGCTGGAATTGCAAAGCGAGGATATTGAAGATGAGAAAGCACTGAAAAGTTTGGAAGCTATGTCGAATCGTATCTACAGCATAGCCGCCATTCACGAAATGCTCCACCAAAAAGAAGGGACTAGACTCGTCAATTTACTGGACTATACCCAAAGCCTATGTCAACACTTTAGCAATCTTGCTGTCCGACAAAACCAACCCGCTTTTCAGATTGATATCGACAATCGTTACTTCAACTTAGAGACTTTGATGCCCATCGGTGTTATACTCAACGAACTTTTGACCAATAGTTTGAAGTACGCGAATCATTTGGGAAAGCAACTCCAAATTGATATTAGTCTGCAAAAGCAAGCAGATGGTTATCAATTCACTTACAGGGACAACGGGCCAGGATTTCCGCAAGGACAACTAGAAGAAAGAGAAGGTGGGCTGGGTACTTATCTGCTGAAAAGTATGAGCCGCCAATTGAACGGACAACTCATCAGCAAAAACGACGGCGGTGCGGTTTACGAAATCTTCTTTAAAGAAAAAAACGCTGCCGTTTTGGCTTAGTCCACTGTCAATGATCACCCAAATTACTAAAACAACACACATTTTTAGACAACACAAGGGAAACACTATGAATCATTATCGCACACTAATCGTCGAAGACGAAATCATTATCGCAGACACCATCAAACGCTATTTACAAAAACAAGGACACGAAGTCGTAGGAACGGCTATTTCGTACGAAGAAGCCACTGAATTGTACCAAAAAGAAAAACCTGATATTGCGCTTTTAGACATACGACTGAGCGGCTCGAAAACGGGTATAGATGTCGCGAATTTCATCCAAGAGCAGCAGCATACTTCTCCCTTCATCTTCCTTTCCTCACAATTGGATAGTCGCAGCATTGATGATGCCAAAAGAACATTGCCGTCGGGCTATCTGACCAAGCCTATCCAGAAAACGAGCCTCTACACGACAATGGAAATGGCGATGTACGCCTATGAAGTCAAAAAGCGAAAAGCTACTACCGTCAAATTCAATGACGGTGCAAGTTGTCATCACGTTGCTATGAATGACATCCTCTATTTAGAAGTGGATCACGTATACGTCAATATTGTATTGCGGAACAATAAAACAATTCTACAACGGGCTTCTATGAAAGAGATCCTGAGCCAGTTACCTGCCAATAAATTCATCCAAACGCATCGAACCTATGCCGTCAACCTCACACAAGTCACTAATTGGAACAACAACGAAGTTTATGTCCAAGATCAGCGCATTCCG
>JBCDKV010000002.1:0-28750 GCA_038746215.1 Bacteroidota bacterium
GGCTAGTTTCTTGCCTGTATCTTCGATGGTATATTTTCCTTCGGGTAAGGATTCATAGACCGCCCTGATTTTTTCGGGTGAATAAGGCGAAACGGACCAAAAATAATTGCCCGACCAATCCGCATTATCGAAAAAGCCAGTGGCTTCTTGCGTGCGGGCATAAGTCCATTCGATTTCATTGCCAATACTCCACTGAATGATAGAAGGATGATTGCGGTGCGCCAACATACTATTTTTCAAATCGGCTTCTGCCCAAGTTTGAAAATACTCCGCCGAACCACGCGAAATATAGTCGTCGTGCGTGTCATATTTGTTCAATCGCTTATCTTTTGGATTGTCCCATTCATCAAAAAACTCGTCTTGCACCAAAAAGCCCATTTCATCACATAAATCCAAAAATTCTTGCGAACCTGGATTGTGTGATATCCGAATGGCATTGCAACCTCCATCTCTCAGGGTTTGCAACCTTCTACGCCAAACCCCTTTAGGAACGGCTGCTCCTACCAGTCCGCCGTCGTGGTGCAAGCACACCCCTTTAATCTTATGATTTTTACCGTTTAGAAAAAAGCCTTTAGCTGGATCAAATTTAAAGCTACGAATCCCGAAAACGGTCGTGTATTTATCTATGCTTTCCCCATTTTCTAGGATGCTCGTGACGGCTTGGTAGCGATTGGGCGCATCTATATCCCAAAGTTGTGGATTAGCTAGAGTCAGTGCTTGTTGCAGCGTCTCTTTGGAAGCAGATGGGATACTATGCTCGCTTTCAATGGATTGCACTTCGCTGCCATCGGGTGCCAGAATCACTGTTTTCAAGCTAATCGCTTTTTCGATATCGTAATCATTCTGCACATCAATTTGCAACTGGACGGAAGCAGAATTTGCTGTAACTTCGGGCGTAGTGACAAAAGTTCCCCAAACTGGAATGTGCAATTTATCGGTCACGAGTAATTCTACGTTCCGATAGATGCCCGAACCAGAATACCAACGCGAATCAACATAGCGCGAACGATCTACTTTTACGGCTAAGACGTTTGCTTCGCCCTGCGGATTGAGGTTTGGGGTCAAGTCAAAATAGAAAGGAACATAACCGTAAGGACGTCCACCGATCTTTTTTCCATTGAGCCAAATTTCAGAATGGTTGTAGATACCATCAAATACGATATAGGCTTTCTGGTTTTCGCTTTGCGCCGTCTTGAAATGTTTGCGATACCAACCAATACCACCAGGCAGGTAGCCCGTCGCACCTTCTCCTTTAATGGAATCAAAAGGAAATTCGACACTCCAATCGTGCGGTAAATCCAAAGTGCGCCAGCTTTCATCTGCAAAATCGGCTTGATAAGCGTCTTCGGAAGCATCCAGCGCAAATTTCCAGCCGAAATTAAAATCTTGCTGGCGTTGTTGTTGCTGCGGCTCTGCTAGTTGAGTCGTTTGGCAAGCCAGTACCGAACTGGCTAGAATGATTAGGTGAATGATATATTTTGTCATGAATTTAGTCGTAAGAATAAGGAAAAATGTAGTGTAAATTGAGATAAGCTTTACATCGCCATACTATTACCAAAAGCAATAATCGTGACGCCTGCAATCATAGCGGCTAAGCCGAAGTACAAATAGCCCTTTGCCTTGGTGGACGCATTGGTCCATTCGCCCGTCACCAGACCACTTAAAATCGCAATAGCAATACTGGTCGTGTTGAAAATCGCATAGCCGACGGTATTTCCTGCCTGTCCCAATTGGAAAGCGGCATAGGCAAAAGCAACGGAAGCGGCAAAATTTAAGAATGCCATGATAGTTGTCATACTAAGGTTCTTGCCCATGTGAGTTGTTTTGAAATTGCCCCATAACTTTTTGGTACTCAATTGATACAAAAAATAAGGCACGACAAACAAGCCACCCGCAAGATAGATTATGAACATGACCCCCACTGCCGTCACCCACTCTGGATTTCCCATCGCTTGGCAAGCTTCGTGGATGGCAGGGCGACCAGCCGCATTGGCATAGCTGAAACCGGTGGCTAACAAACCACCAACCACTGCGATAAGAATCCCCGTTCGCATGTCGTTGGACTCAATCGCATTTGCTTCGTTTGCTTCGTCTTTTTGTCTCGTAATACCTGCCATACCATTGGCAAAAACGCCTAGTAAGACCACTACAATTCCAACCATAATCGTACCGAAGACCTTGCTTGGTGGCAATCCGTCGACTATAAAAGGCAAGAGCGAACCGACCAAAATTACCGTTCCGATGAAGAGCGAAAATCCGAGCGACAGCCCAATGTAGTTAATCGCTTTACCCCACATCATCATCCCAACGCCCCACAATACACTAGAAATCACCATTTTCAGTAATACATCAGCGGAAAGACTGCCCAAAACAGACCCAAACCCATTGATGAGTAAAAAACTAGCAATGAAAGGAATGATGAACATATTGATGGTGAACATGAGTCCCCATGTGTTTTCAAAGGCAAAATCTTTGGTAAATTTTTCGGGTAGGGCATAAAATCCGAGCATTGTACCTGCTATTATTGCCCAAATAATTCCTGCAATCATAATGTTTATTGTTTAATAAAATGTAGCGCATATTTATCTAAATCGCAAAAGTAGTTGACATGCTAGTTTTCAAATTGCCAATTTTTATTTCCTAAAAATTAGTAATACACGAAGTCTCAGTTTTGTTAGCATTTTACTAAGAAATAGCCTGAGTCAATGCAAGATAATTGAGCAACAAGTATGCTCCAGTGAATCTCTTCGGACGGAAATACAAGTTCTCAGTTATTTTTCCTAAAAAAATAACTGAGAACTTGTATTTCCGTCCATAAAAAACCTTTAGGCATACTTGTTGCGCGATCTCAAGAACACCGATAGGATTTATTCCAAAAATTACTCAAACCTTCGTATACACCTAAATAAAAACTAGTGATTTAATTTCCAAAAGATATTGTCAAGTGAGATAAATCAACTGATCTACCTTTTCTATTCAATTCTAAAACTAGTCGTACTGCGATAAGCCTCACCTGCGGGCGTCACTGCTCCACCTTGATTCTCCAGATTTGGACCGTTGGGGTAGCGACTCGTCTCAAAGCAGAAGGCTCTATAACGACCGTATTGATCGCCATTGGCGCGCTGTAATTTATCGGAAGTGAAATAGCCCGTATAGAAAAGTGCGCCTAGCTCATTTGTTTTGATTTCCAGTGTTCGCCCACTCGCAGGGTCTTTGAAAGTCGCTACTTTGCGTGGTTCATCCGTCATTTGATCGAAAGTGTAGTAATGTTCGAAGCCCGTTTCCATTTGCACAAAACAATCCCCCAAACGTTTACCATCGCGTAAGTCCGCTGCCGTTCCTGCTACCTTTGCCACTGCGCCCGTCGGCACACCCGTGGTATCAGGTGCTAGAAAAGTGGCAGCCTCAATCTGTGCTATGTGATTTTCGATGGTTTCTGCAAAACCTGAAAGATTAAAATAGGTGTGATTCGTCAGCGAGATAGGCGTGGTTTGATCGGGTGTCGCTTCGTAAGCTATGATGATTTCATTATCATCCGTCAACTGGAAATTTACTTCGACTTGCACTGTTCCAGGATAGCCTTCTTCTAGGTGTGGACTCGTCAATGACATGCTCAGACTGCCATCTTCTTTAGCTTGTGCCGTCCAAATTTTCTTATCGAAACCGACCAAACCACCGTGCAAATGGTTCGAGCCATTGTTGAGGGCAAGCGTGTATTCTTTTCCGTCTACAGTAAATTTCCCGTCTTTAATACGACTAGCAAAACGTCCTACCGTACAGCCGAAATAAGGTGCATTGGCTCGGTAAGCTTCGCTGAAATAAGCGTCTAAAGTGTCGAATCCGCAAGCCAATTCTTGACGCTTACCCGCTTTGTCTAGTACACTAATAGAAGTAATCGTAGCCCCGTAATTGGTAATTTTAACCTGCATACCCTGTGCATTTTTTAGGGTGTACAAGTCGATAATTTGGTTTTGGTAGTCACCAAATTTCTCTTTTGTCATTAGCATATTTTCGTTTCGTTTTGTTGAGCAGCAATATGGACAGAACAAACGAATAATACCGCTTTTAGGCACTCAACAAAACCTCGACAAAAGCATATGTTGCGTAATACGACCAAAGTAGTCGCAGGAAGTTTGCACTTGTTCAAGCTATTGATACTGTTGATTTGCTTACTGCTAAATCCTTAGCTCGACTTTAGCCTTTTGCTATTAATGCGAATAACGACTGTATAGATCTCATTTTGCTTGACATTTGCCTCAGATGTAGTTCAGGTCAATATCCGCAAATTGAGCAACAAGTATGCCCAAGGAGTTTTCATCCGAAGGAACTCATACTGCATTCTACCAAAATACATAGCTAACCTGCCCAATCAATCCATTACTATTGCGGAGGTAGTTGTTTGTCTTTCTGAAATGCTGCGATGTAAAATTAAAGTTAGCACGCAATTGGAGGAATAATCTAGGAGAAATATAGTAATTGTAAGTGGCCGATAGACTGGTGTTTAGGAAACCTCTTTCGAGAGAAATGGCATCGTTATTGCTAAGTCGTCTTTCTTCATCTATTTCTCTATCGTAGAAATAACTAGCAGATAAGTCTATGGTGTAGTTATGCCGCTGATTGGGTAAGTAGCTTAAACGGTGACTAGTGAAAATGCTAGCGCGAAGCGATAACCTATCCAAATAATCGTTAAACATTCTCCCAGTGAGATTCTGTCCCTTTACGAAGCCGAAATTGAGTGCATAAGTTCGATCAAACTGCCAGTCATTGCGTATGGGTCGGTATGAATTATAGGCTACAGAAGCTTGTAGCCCTAGATCAAGACTTCTAAAGTCATTGAATTTTTCGGAAACATTACGATTCAATTCCATGCTAGGAATAAAGCCATATTTGAATTCTTGTCCGCTCAATCTACTCACAAAAGACTCGTATACCCAAGCATCGCGAAGTACCGCGAAAGTGCTGTAATTGTTCGGATCAAATATCTTTTTTTCGATAAGATATTGACAAAGTGCTTCGTATTCTGCAATGCCCTCTAAGCGGAAATCGGTATTTCTAAAGTTTTTGATTTCAGAAATTCGTTCAGCAAAATCCTGAAAATCAATATTTTCCATAGACTCCTTCAAAAGACCATAATCTGCTAATTGCTCAATGATGCGAATGACATGCCAAGCATCATTCACCAATTCTATTCTGCCTTTGCCCCAATACAATTGTATGTCGGAGAATAGACGAGCTGAGTGTACATTAGCACGCCTGCTGGAGTCTACTAACATTTGATTGCCTATTCTATAATTAGCAGAAATAAAAGGACGAGTTTCAAAAAATCTTTGCTTTGAATCTGGCTTAAATCTTTTCTTACTTCGCTCGTATTGGACTCCGAGGCTATTTTGAAATTGATTCTCTATAGCTTCTCCAGAGCTAATAGTTATAGGTCCCCGAACGAATGAATTTGTATATAGGTAAGGTAATATACGGCGAGAAGAATTATTGATTGCTCTTGCTCCTATGTCGCTATTGAAACTACTATTGAAATTACCACTGATGCTGGTGAGGCTTTGTTCTTCCAACGTATTGACAAACTTGGATCGAAAAAATGAACCGCTAATCACACTTTCGATATCGTTTCTCACTGGATTGTCGTCTAATTGGTAGTAGCTAGTGCCCAATCCAAAATCAGGCTGTAACACCATCACTGTTCGCACTAAATCGGGACGTGCGTAGTCTGCAATATCAAAAGAATCTATTTGAGCTAGTGAAGTGAAAGCAAAGAGTACGATAAATAGAAATAATGAGCATATGCTTTTCATAAGGCATTGTTTTATGTTTGTTAATGGCACTAATGTATGAAAAATATATGAACATAGCATACTGCTGGAAGAAATATGGACAAATAAGCAGGTAAAGCAATCGCAAGAAAATTTTTTCTGTTTATAATGTTGATATGTTTATTTGTTTATCTGACAACCACTGAACAAAAAAAGTAAAATCAAGGGAAGTTGTACAGTAAACAGATCAACAATTCAACGAATAAACAAAGTCTAGCTTTCTTGCAATTGCCATAAATAAGCAGGTTAAGGTCTAAAACTTGTTTCAAATATTGGTAAAAGCTTTGCGCACATCTACATCGAAAATACAAATATTAAAAAAATTAACATGTATTATCCGTTACTTTAAGCAACTTTAGCACGTCCAAAAGCGTATTAACAGGGAACTTTATTTATCCTTGGTAGCATAGAGACAAAAGCGAAAAAACAAACGCATAACCTTGATTTTCTAAACGATTTATTCGTGCTACCCATTCCTGAACATATTAAATAGTATCCAAAAATGTTGACATTAATTGCCTTGTCTGGTTTGTATCAAATCTATAGAAAAACAACTGGACGTGAACTACCTATCGTCGTTTCTACACTAGAAAAGCTAAAAGCAACTGCTTCGCAATATACTTTTTTCAGAAAATCGAGTCCGACCTTGTGTAAAGAACAGGGATAATGCTGATGGTTGGTTCGGCATTGAAGTATATCAACGTAAATGTCTCCTACTCAAACGTGCTTCTATACGACTGGATATTTCTAATTTTTAGCACACAGCCATGCAATTCAAACAGATAAGCAGGCATATCCGTTTGCACAGATTTATCTCGTCTACAGTGTATCTTCTTGCTGCTGTGTTCAAATTACTTTACTCAGCAGTTGCCCGATGAAAAATGTATAGAGTAGCAATAACATTAATCCTTCCCATCTCGATATTTTCTTAGTCAAACACATGAGTGCGAAGATGAGCGTAATAGTGACCATGAAAGGTAGGCTAAAATTAATGGCATTGTCCGTAATTTCGATGTCACCGAAAAAGGCAGGGATTCCCATGACGGCATAGGTATTGAAGATATTCGAGCCTAACACATTACCAACGGCAAGTTCTGTACTACCTTTTCTAGCCGCCGTGATGCTGACGATGAGTTCGGGCAGCGAGGTACCAAGTGCCAATACACTCAAAGCAATGATACTGGGATCTACGCCCGCCAATTGGGACAAATTATCAATCGCAAAAATGGTATATTCTGCTCCAAAATATACACCTATACCCGCTAAAAGCAGTAAGAAATAGCTCTTAGCACTAGCCTTCTCTTTTTGCTTATCCTTTTTTTCATTTTCGTCACTTTTGAAAGAGTAGGCCAGAAAAATGACCAGTGCCAACAACAACAAAATCGCATCAAAAATGGAAACTTCCCTGTCGTAGACGATGAACCAGAGCAGACCTGCAGATGTAATGAGCAATGGAATATCAATATTCATCACATCTTTTCCCATCACATCTCGTCCCAAATTGATGCTGCCACCCACCACCGAAACGATTCCGAGTATTAGTGTGATATTGGTGATATTTGAGCCTAATACATTACCAATCACAATGGAAGATTTGCCATCGTACATTGCCGCGATGGAGGATGCAAGCTCAGGCAGCGAAGTTCCAAAAGCAATGATGGTGACGCCTATGATGAAAGGAGAGATACCAAAAGATAAACCGATTTTTTCTGCGGAATCTACAAACCAATCCGAAGCCTTCAACAAGCCCGCCAAACTTACTACCAAGATTCCGATATACATTAAGACGTCCATGTACTCAAATTGAGCCGCGAAAGTAAGCTTTTTTTCTATAACCTAGCCTAGCTTTTCGACTTGGAGCTTGTTATACGCTATTTAGGATGAAAAAGTGCATTTTCATCTTGACCACTTTGTAGAATTGATGAATTGAAAAAAATGTCGAATTGATTGTTTCCATTCTATAACTAGCAGTATACAAAGTCTCATTTTTCTTAACGTACTACTTGGAAACTGGATAATTGATAGATTAATTCTTACCATTCCTTTGTACCTTAGTGGCTTAAATCGAATGAGTCATTTATGCGAATAACGGGTAAAATACTCCTTTTTGTGGCAGGAACAGCTTTGCTAAACTTTTGAGACTTAGTAAAGTGTTTGAGATCGCGCAACAAGTATGCCCAAAGGTTTTTATGGACGGAAACACAAATGTCAAGAAAAATGAAATCTGTACAGTTGTTATTCGCATCATTTAATAAAAATTAGAAATCACTGTGAAATATTGCATGAAACACCTAAATTATCGCTTACCAGTATTTTATCTTATTTTTTGCCTTACTGACGCAGTTGCGCAACAAGTATTCCCACCGCCAGATCAGCCACTAGAGGTTTATGCAACCAAAGTCGGAGCAGACGATATTACTTTGGATGGAAAACTGGAGGAGTCGGTTTGGCAACTGGCCGAAGAAATATCGGGCTTCACCCAAAGAGATCCTTTTCAGGGCAAAGCGGCGAGCTTCGATACCAAAGTCAAAATCCTATACAATGCGGAATTCCTGTACGTTGGCGTTTTGAATTTGGATAGTTTACCCAATCGTAGTCAGTTGCGAGTGCGGAATATGCAGCGCGATTTTAGTGGCTATGGCAACGACCGTTTCAGTATTGCGATTGATGGCTTGATGGATAAGCGCAATGCCGTTGGTTTTGAAGTGACGCCTTACGGTTCGCAGCGAGAAATTCAAGTCATTGATGGGGACGAATTCGATGGCAATGTCAATTGGGACGCACTCTGGTACGTACGTACGCAAATTACGGATACGGCTTGGATCGCAGAAATGGCAATTCCTTGGAAGACGCTTCGCTACAAAGAAAATAGTTCCGAAATGCTCATCTCTTTCAATCGCAATATTCGCAGGAAGAATGAGGTGACGACTTGGCCCGCCTATCCGCGCGCTTTCTCCCATTTCAGGATGGCTTATGCCGCATTGCTCAAAGGGCTGCAACCACCGCCACCTTCGGCTAACCTACAAATCAATCCTTACATTTTAGCAGATGTGGGTCAGGAGCAAGATGGGCAAGCAGAAAAAGAAACCTTCAATAATTTCAAGACAGGCGGAGAAGTCAAATGGGCAATCACGCCGAATGCCGTATTAGATGCCACTATTAATACTGATTTTGCGCAGGCGGACGTAGACCAGCAAGTGCAAAACTTGACACGTTTTTCTGTACTTTTCCCCGAAAGACGACAATTTTTTCTAGAAAATGCCAATATTTTCAGCACGAGTTCTGCCACTTTTATTCAGCCTTTTTTCAGTCGAAGAATCGGATTGAATGAAGATGGTAGCCCCATTCCGTTGGATGGCGGTCTACGATTTACAAGCCAAACGAGTCAACAAACGACGGGCATTCTCGCTATGCGCCAACGAGCGACCGATAATACGCCAGCTTCCTACTTTGGGGTCGGTCGATACGTACAAAATTTTTCGGGACAAAACCGTTTGGGTGGCATGATTACGCATCGACGCGACGATGCTTTTGAACAAAATGGTATCTCAACGGCCCAAAGAAACAATACTACTGCTACGCTGAATGGTTTTCTGCGTCCGAAACAATCCTTCTCCATGGAGGGGATGGTGACGGCATCTGCTGATTCAGAAGCGGGGAATGGACTGGCGGCTCACGCTTGGATTTGGCAACAAAAGAACTGGGGCTATTTAGGCGTGATTGGACAGTACGCAGGACAAAATTATTTGCCAGGCGTGGGTTTCTTACGACTGAGCGATTATGCCTTGCTCAGTCCAGGTGCAGACTTTGATTTTCGTCCTAAATGGCTGCCCAAATTTGTGCGTAGTTTCGGGCCAGACATGGGTATGGATTTGATTTGGCGAGCATCCGATGGCTCTTTCCAGCAGGCAATCACTAATTTTGCGCCCATTGATATGGAATTTCAGACGGGTGGAGAATTTGAAGTACGGCTTTCACACGAATGGCAACGACTGGACGAAAACTTTAGTCCACTAGGCGTTTCTATTGCACCAAGTATATATAACTTCACTCGTGTAGATTTTGGGGTATCTTCTGATTTTTCTCGCAAACTTGCAGGTACTTTGCGCTACGAAATTGGGGGCTTCTACGGTGCTAAACAAGATCGCTTACTGACGGAAGTTCGGATATCGCCCGCGCCCTATTTTGAATTTTCGGGTTTCTACATTCGTAATCAATTTCGTGGATTGGGCGCAGAAAATGAAGACTTCGTCACTGACCTCATTGTAGCACGCACTAGGCTGGCACTCAATCCAAGGATACAACTCATCGGTTCTTATCAATGGAATAGTGCCAACCAAGCCGATATTTGGAATGTTCGCTTTGCTTGGGAATATCGCCCGCTGTCCTTTATCTATCTCGTTTTCAACAGTAATCAGCGCGATGATTTGTTGCCACGCGACCGTTTTTCAGCACAAGAGCTCATTGCAAAAATGACGTATTTGCGGCAGTTTTAGTTAAGTAAGATATGGCAATCGTTAAAAGCTAGACTTTGTTTATTCGTTGAATTGTTGATCTGTTTATTGCACAGATTCCCTTGATTTTGCTTTTGTAGTTAATGATTATCAGTTAAACATATCAACATCATAAACAGAAAAAATTTTCTTGCGATTGCCTTATTAAGTAAGAGAACAGATTTGAGAGGTTGCACTACTGGACATTTTGAATTTTCAACACATAGTCACATAGAAACACATAGCTGTTATGACCTAACTTTCAGTAAATTATCTTAGTGCATTAGTGGTTTGTTTTACCCTAATATCCAGTAGCCTAACTCAGGCTATTTTCAAGTAAAATGTTAAAAAATGAGACTTCATATACCCTCTTCTACACCATCACCTCGGTCACTTTCTCCTGATGCCTCCACAAAGCTTGGAAAATTGAACTCCTTCGGTGTAAGTTTTCAAAGCTACCTTCGGCAACTATTTTTCCGCTATCCATTACGTAGATGTAGTCGAATTTAGGAAGCAGGTGCAGCCGGTGCAAAGAGGAAACAATGGCTTTGTCCTGAAATTGGGCGAACATCTGTTCGTATATCTGAATTTCCGTCTTTGGATCGACGCTGCTCGTAGGTTCATCCAGCAAAATGATGTCGCTGTATTTTGCCACGAAAACGCCTCTAGCCAATGCCAAACGCTGCTTTTGCCCACCCGATAAATTGACACCCTTCTCTTGTATATTGGCTTGCAAACCTTTGGGTAGTTCTTTTAGTACAGATGCAAAATGCGCCGTTGCTAAGGCATTTTCGATTTCTTCCTGCTCGAAAGCCAGCCCCAAAGTGATATTGTATTCAATCGTATTTTCAAAAATCTCTGGCTCTTGTGGAAAGAGGGTGACGTGATGACTGATGATGCCTAAGCCTTCGTGGGTGGTGTCGTCCACTTGTACGCTCACTCCTGCTTCGGCGGTGTACAAACCACGTAGCAGGGCGAGCAAAGTACTTTTACCACTACCACTTTCCCCAATCAGTGCAATTTTTTCGCCTCTACGGATGCGAATGGCTACTTCTTGCAATCCTCTAACTTTGTTGTTCGTACCTTCTAAACCCGCCAAATGATCGGCTTCGTGCGAGAAATTAAGCTGCTGAATGTGCAAGCTTTTCCAATCACTTGGCAGCTTTTTGGTCTGCGCTGCTCGATGCTGACTAGCATAAGCTTCGTTGATATTGTCCGCCGTCTTAATATCGGTGTCGTGTTGCACGACTTCTGTATAGAGCCAAGCAAAATCGTGAAAAACGCTGCTGAATTGATTGACGTAACCTACTAAAGTCACCAATCCACCGACCAAAAAGACTTCGCCAGCCGTCCAGTTTTGATAGACGTAACCAATGACGGTAATGGCGTAAATCACCGCAACCAACATATCGGTTACGAACCATTTCCATTCGTTTACCACAACCTTTCGTCGAAAAGGTGGAAAGACGTCCCGAATACGCTTCGATAGCCCGACTTCCATTCGTTTCTCTAAGCGTAGAGTAATCACCGTCACGATATTGGATAAGCTATCGAATAAGGTAGAGGAGACGACGTGTTCCCGCTCGTTGGTCTCGGTCGCTGCTTTGATGTAGTGCTTATCAAACTGAAAGATAATATAGACGATCAGCACACCAATCAACACTGCAATGCTACCAAAAAGTGGTGAAAAATAGATGATCGCAATGAAAGCGAAGGTAAATTTTCCGAAAGTATGAATGTAGCGAAAACCTGTGTCTAGAAAAGATTTCAGTGCCTCGTAAGCCTTGCGAATCCGATTGATGGTCTTGCCACTGTGGTGGTCTTTGTGCCAACCCACGGATAGATGCACCGCTTTGTGATACAAATCTTCCAAGTAGTTTTGCCCGACGTCGAAAGCCAATTCGCGCTCCAGCACACGCCCTGTACCGTGGAATGCCCAATCAATCAAATGAATGAGTAAATAGATGCCACCGTACCACCAAGCATAGCGCAGGGCGTCCGTACCTTGTAGCTGCAATTCGTTGATGAACCAACCCCAGAAAATTGGATAGCTCGCCATCGAAATATTACTCATGATAAAAAGAAAATAGGTGAACAGGAATTTCTTGCGATGTCCCGTCGCGTATTGCCAAGCTTTCCGCAGTGTGGCTAAGTATGGATTTTTGAAGATGGAATATTTGTCCTGCTGTGCCATGGGTGATGATTAAATTTATGAAAGGTGCTCCGCTTACTCGAGAGAGATAGCAGAACAAGTTGAGCGTTTCAAAAAGTTCCAATTGATCAAAGTTTTAGGTATTTGTAGTCAAAGAAAATTTTTCAAAAAAACGTGACCAAAAAAAGTGACCAATTTTAAGCTTCGTAGTCTTTAGTGCAATCTTTGAAAAAGTGCCATGTAAAATAGCGAACACGGTACTATTTTTGAACAAAAAAATACACCTTAATCATGATATTACACCATGCCCAAATCGCTTATCAGGAAGCGGACCTAGCAGAATTCCAAGCAGTTGTTGAAAAGAAGTTAGCCATAGCGCAACGCGAGTTCAACTACTACCAAGAGCAAATCGAAGAAGCAGAAGGCAACAGTTACGAAGACCGTGACGGTTGGGCAGAAGATGCGATGGTACTGACGGATTTGGAAATTGCCAAAACCCTAGCTGAGAGACAGCGAAAATATATTGTGGAGCTAGAAATGGCACTCAATAGAATCAGAAATAAAACCTATGGTATCTGCAAAGCAACGGGCGAGTTGATCGACAAACGCCGTCTGTTAGCAGTCCCTACTACGACTTTGAGTTTAGCCGCAAAAATGATGGCGCAAGTACCCGTGAAGGTATCGGAAAAAATGGACGATGAATCACCTAAACCAGCAAAGGCGAAGGCAAAACCCGTTATCATTACCAAAATCATTAAGAAAAACATACCTACGCCTGCACCTGTCTTTGAAACAGCGGAAGTAGAGGAGGACGATGATGAAGATTATTTCTACGAGGATAATCACGACTACGATAATGATGTCGAGCAGAACTACGATGACGACACTCAGGATTATGACGATGATTTGTCTGCGGATGTAGAATATTCAGAGGAAGAGCATCATCAATATTAGGAGGAATAAGCAATTGGCTGTTAGCAATTAGCTGTTAGCAATTAATACGAATAACGGGTAAAATATCACATTGTGTGGTAGTAACAGCTTTACTAAACTTCTGAAACTGAGTAAAGTGTTTAAGATCGCGCAACAAGTATGCTCAATTTGTGGATATTGACCTGAATTATATCTGAGGTAAATGTCAAAAAAAATGAGATTTATACAGTCGTTATTCGCATAATTAGCTGTTAGCTAGTGCTGAATAGTGCTGTTGACATTTTCAAAAATGTCCTTTGGACAGCAATGAGGTTGTTTTTGATGATTTTTTCCAATAATTGTCAAAAACAACCTCATTGCTATTTATGAGACCTTGCAAAAAGTATCAACTCCTTTTATTAGTTCGATAAATATGCTGATTACTCTTCGCAAAACCCAAAAATTGTCAAGACACTTACGGGTTTTCGAGCAATAAAATAAGACAGCTAAAGAAACTTAGCTATAATTGTGGCTCATTTACTTCAAGGTATGCTTGCGAAGCCGACTATTCCAATCGCAAGTATCCCATTCAAGCTAGAAGAAACGTGAGCACAACAACTGCTAAAATTGGGTGGAAAACCGCCGCCGCCATCGTCATCGCCAACATGATTGGTTCGGGCGTATTCACCAGCTTAGGGTTTCAATTAGCGGACATAACGAATACTTGGAGCATTGTCATCTTATGGACGCTCGGTGGTATTTTGGGCTTGTTCGGTGCTTTCACCTACGCCGAATTAGGGACGCACTTCAAAGAGTCTGGCGGAGATTATATTTTCCTCTCTCGCATCTTTCATCCCTTTGTTGGTTATCTCTACGCTTGGACTTCTCTGATCGTTGGTTTTTCAGGACCTATTGCGATTTCCGCCTTGGCTATGACTAGCTACTTGAGTCCCATCAACGCCACATTCTTTACCGATTGGTTTGGTATAGGCATCATCTTGCTCGTGACTGGCGTCCATTCTATCAGTGTTGGGCAAAGTGGGCGTTTTCAGGATTATTCTACCCTGCTAAAAGTTGCTTTTGTACTCGCACTAATTGGCTTGGGTTTTTATTTTGTACCGATTGAAAGTACAGCCCTTAGCTTCAATAATACTTGGAAAAGTGAGATTCTTTTGCCTGGCTTTGCCGTCTCGTTGATATACGTCTCCTACGCTTACACGGGCTGGAATTCGGCAGCTTACATTACCGATGAAATCGAAGATCCGAAGCGTAGTCTACCGAAAGCACTTATCCTTGCCACTATCTTCGTCACTATACTCTACGTCTTACTACAATTGGTTTTTCTACGCCACGCTTCCGTTGGGGATTTGGCGGGTAAAATTGAGGTGGCAACGATTTCTTTCAGCAATGTTTTTGGTAAAACGGGTGGTTATTGGGTCAGTATTTTCATTGGCTTGCAATTGGTGGCGACGATTAGTGGTTATCTTTGGGTTGGTTCTAGGATTAGCTACGCCATGGCAAAAGAAAATCCACTTTGGAAGCCCATTGCCACCAAAAACAAACACGGCATTCCAACCAGAGCTTTGTGGCTGCAAGCCGCCATCAGTATTCTACTAACCCTCACGGGAACATTCGAGCAAGTGCTGCTGTATGCCAGTTTTGCGCTACAACTCATGGGAACGCTTACGATTGCTGCACTACTTTGGCTAAAAAGAGAAAGTGATACTTACCACAGTCCAGGCAGACCTTGGTTTCAAATTATTTATATCTTGTTCAGCATTTGGGTGTTGGGCTTCATGCTCAAAGAACAACCCAAAGAAAGTTTGATCGGTCTCGGCTTGGTTTTTGTAGGAGGGATTAGTTTCTTTTTGCAGCCGAGGAAGCGTTCTAATCCTTAAATTATATGATGTCTAAATATTACATACTTTTTTTCGCCCTTCTTTGCTTAATCACTGGTTGCACAGGCACAAAAAATCTGTCGCCCGCGAAGCCAAAAATGTCCTTCTCCAAAGTGCAACAGGTACTCATCAAAAGTGCCGATGCGGCAACGCCCATGCGAGTCTACAAAATTAACAATCGAGCAGATTCCATTTTGCTGCGTACTAAGAGCGAGGATGTCATCGTCAACCCAGCGGATGAAGTGCTACAAACTTTTGTGGAAAGGTTATACAGCACTGTACGAGATAGCATGTCTTTGGGCGTGGGAATTGCTGCGCCACAAGTTGGTATTTTGAAAAACATCATTTGGGTACAACGCTTTGACAAAGTGGACTTTCCGTTTGAGGTCTACCTCAATCCAAAGATTTTGCAATACAGCAAAAAGAAACAAGATTGCATGGAAGGTTGCCTATCCATTCCTGATCGCAGAGACCTCACCCAAGATCGCGCCTACGCTATACTCATCGAATACGACCAACTCGACGGAGGACATCAAATTGAAATGGTGGAAGACTTCACCGCGGTCATCTTTCAGCACGAGATAGATCATTTGAATGGTATATTGTATTTAGACCATCTAGCAAAAGAAATAAAAGATTCCGCACAATGAAATACTGGCTATCACTTTTGATATTCGCGAGCTTATCTATGGCTTGCAACGAAAAAATGGAAACTACCGATTCGGATGCCGAAGAGGAAGCATGGGTTTCACTCTTCAATGGCAAAGACCTCGCTGGTTGGGACATCAAAATTGCAGATCGCGCCCTCAACGACAATTACAGAGAGACTTTTGTGGTAGAAGATAGCATGATTCGCATTCGATACGATCAATACGAAACTTTCGACGATGCTTTTGGACATCTGTATTACCAGACGCCTTATTCCTATTACAAACTGGCTTTTGATTATCGCTTCACAGGTGAACAACTAGCAGGCGGCGCGACTTGGAATGTGCGCAATAGTGGCGTTATGCTACATGCTCAATCGGCGAATAGCAACGAAATCGGACAAGGTTTCCCCGTATCGGTAGAGTTGCAGTTGCTGGGTGGTTTGAATGATGGCAAAGCACGCACAACGGGCAATGTTTGTACACCTGGCACAGCAGTTGTCATGGGAGATACCGTTAATTATAATCACTGTATTAGTTCTGATTCTAAAACTTATCATGGCGATCAATGGGTACACGCAACAGCTATTGTACTGGGCGGCGAAGCCATGCACTTTTTAATCGAAGGCGATACGGTGCTTAGTTTCGAGCAACCACAAATCGGTGGCGGATTCATCAGCAAAAGTCTAGCAGGAAAGGATTGGGACAATTTTAAAATCATCGAAGATAAAGGGCAATGGATTGCACGCGATGGCGAAATTTTGACCGAGGGCTACATTGCCCTACAAGCCGAAAGCCATCCCATTGACTTCAAAAATATTGAGTTATTAGATTTGTGTGGCTGTATGGATCAACAGGCAAAGAATTATAAAGCTTATTATGTGAAAAATGATGAAAAGGCTTGTGTTTATTGAAAATACATTATTACACTTCATTCTATTTCAACGGACGGCCCGTAAAACTTTGGTCGCTTTCCAAAAATTAAGTCCAATAGCATTTTTACCCTCGCTAAGCTTTCTCTTAGTCTGACTTTTAGACCAGCATCTCCACCGATACCTTTCGCATTGTAAGCAACTGCGTCTATTCCTTTTTGCTGCGCAATGAAAATAGCTCTTTCATTGTGAAACTGTTGCGAAATGACCGTGATAGCAGTTTGCCCGAACACGACTTTGCTACGAACTACCGAATCCAAGGTTCTAAAACCAGCGTAGTCCAAATAAATACGATTGGCTGGAATACCTTTTTTTACCAAATCTGCTTTCATATCAGATGGCTCGTCGTAATACTTTGTGCTGTTGTCGCCACTGGCTAGGATGACGTCTATTTTCCCCGCCTTGAATAATTCAACAGCCGCTTCCAAGCGATAAAGATAGAATAGATTGCGCCGACCGTCTGCCATGCGTTTGCTCGTTCCTAATAATAGCCCTACTTTGCGGTGAGGTATTGCCGCTGTGGCAGTATAGACGCGATCTTTTGTCGAAAGTTGAGTAAGAATATCCGCCAAAAAGATACCGATTAAGCCACTGCCTGCTGCAATGAGTAGCCATTTTTGCCACCGCTTCCATTTTTTCATCTTGTGTGTCGTTTTCGCTGATGTATTTTGGGGGGTGGGAATACCGATGAAATAGACTAGAAAGATTTTTTGTAAGCATTCAGTCAGGTCGCATCATTTTTTGGAAATAGCTTGTTTACGTATAAAAAGCAGATCATAAAAAGAATAGTTTTAAGGAACACTTTGGATACCAATGAGATTATTTTTGTGGACTATAAAATTAGGAGCGTAAGAAGTCCCGTTGTTCTTAATATTTTCCTTGAAATTAGCCTGAGTCAGCGCGTGATTGTCTAACATCGACTTAGACCATATCCAGTTGAAATGTTAAGAAACATGAGATTTAGTCCGTCACTAAAAGAAATGCAAAATGTCAAAATATTTAATCGTATTGGTTTGTTGTTGTTGCTGGGCTTGTAAAGAAAAGCAGCAAAAGACAGATACGACAACGGAAACACTTGAATACTTAGATGAGATGTCAACAGGAGCAATCGAAAAACCAGTAGAAGCCTACAATTATGTGGAAGAAACCATTGAAAATTCGGTACTGAATATTCCAATTCGCTTGCCTATCAATCAGTTGGAGGATTTGCTGAATCAGGAAATCCAAAAAGCATTGGAGGCAAATAATACTTTTGAGCAAGACGATTTGAAGATCGAAGCGGCGCAATTGGATGCAGTAAAAATTGGTTTGGAAGGGCAACGTATTTTGTACAAAGTACCGCTGGGCTTGAAAATCGAAAAAGATTTGGGCTTTAGTCGAGTGAAAGCAGATGCGGCACTCAACCTAGACTTTTTCACCGATTTTGGCATCGACGAATACTGGAATTTGAGCACCGATACGCAATTGGAACAGTACGAATGGTTGGAAGCCCCTAAGCTAAAACTTGGGCCTGTCAGTGTGCCAGCGCAGTTTGTGGGAGACATCGTGGTACGGAGGAGTAAGGAATTGGTGACCGATGCCATTGATGAGCAATTGAAAGCTAATTTCGACCTCAGAGCAAGCATGAGCACCGCTTGGCAACAACTGCAAGTGCCTATCGAAATTTCTAACGAGTACAAAACTTGGCTCAACATCAATCCGCAGCAAATTTTAGTGACGCCCATCACCACCAAGGACGATGCCATTGCACTTACGATTTCTATATTGGCGCAGCCTAATTTAGGGGTGGGTGAACAGCCACAGGCGACGGCTTCTGCACTCCTACCCCCCTTTAGTTTCAGCGAAGTCAAAGAGGAAGATTTCCAGATTCGACTGATTGCGGACATTCCCTACGAAGAGGCGGAAGCTTTAGCGGTTCAGAGCATCAAAGGCGAGCAGTATAGTTCGGATAAGTACAGCGTGACCGTGGAAGACGTTGCTCTTTACGGACAGAACGAAAAATTAGTGGTCGAAACCTTGCTGTCGGGTAGCTACAACGGCAATATCTATCTGACGGGCGAACCCTTTTATAGCAAATTGAGAAACAAAGTAGACATCAAAGATTTGAAGTTCACGCTGAACACCAAAAATTTTCTGCTAAAATCGGCGGCTTGGCTCTTGAAAAGTAATCTGCGCAGACAAATTCGGGACAACCTCAACTTCTACATCGACTACAATCTGGAGGAAATCAGGAAATCTACACAACAGCAGCTAGAACGCTACCAAGTCGCTTCGGGCATCATCCTAAAGGGCAATTTGGATGATCTGGGCATCACCGATGTTTATTTGACGCCGCAGGGTATTCGGGTAAAGCTGGGACTGAATGGGCAAGTCAATGTAGGCATGGAAATTTTGGAGGAAGCGCAAGGTGGGAAGTAGTGATTGGTGACTGGCTGTTGGCGATTGGCAATTAGCTGTTGGCTTAGCAACGTGGAAAATATAAGTCTAGCTAGTAATTACTCAGGTGTGGATGCTTTGCGAAAGTTGTGAGTAGTTTGATGTATCGTTACTTTTGTGAAGCTAAATTTGCAAATGAATACTCTTTTAGGATTGGAATTTAAGGGTGTACGAAGTCTCATTTTTCTCATAAAAAGCCTGAGTCAATGCAAGAAATTCGCGCAACAGGTATGCTCAGTAATTCTCTTCGGACGGAAACACAAATTTCAACTTATTTTTCTCCTGAAAATAAGTTGAAATTTGTGTTTCCGTCCATAAAAACCCTTTGAGCATACTTGTTGCGCGATCTCAGGAGCTTTACTAGCAGTTATTTCAGGTATTACTTAAAACTTCGGACACGACTAATTGGAATTTGAATCCACTGGATCGGTAAGCCTTGAGGATTGCCGAGCCTACTGTAGCTGCTTTTCTTAGTGTCTCTAAGTGCGCTTAGTGTTTCATTCAGTATATTATATTCACAAGCCTGACCGCTCTCTAGCATCTGACTTCTAGTCTTTAATCCTTAGCAAGTACAGAAAAATAAGCCTCAATCTCCTCCAACAGATAGGCATCAAATACAAAATACTCTGTAAAATTAGCGATCTCGTAGCGATGCGCGTGGTATTTCTGTTTGAAAAAGCGTTCCAAAAAAGCGACCTCCTCTAAGACGTAAAGTACTGTTATCACTACTGCTTCAAAATGCTTACTCAGGGCAGCTTGAATTTCTTGGATACGCATCGCCAAAGGGCGAGAACTCAGTCCTATTTTGTAGCAAAAGCTGCGTTGATTTAGTTCAATTTTCAAGAAGTAGAGCTTGAATCGTCGAAAATATGCCAAATCCTGCTCGTACAACGCTATTTTATCGGTTACCTCCTGCAACTGCTGTCGATTGCGGTGGTAGTTTTTTAAAGACAACAATGGATAGTGGTAATAGCTGGGATAGTAGTGCGAATGGCTAAGCTGCAATGCGGTTTGATAGTTGACTTTCTGCTTGCCATCGGTATAAGAAAAGAGGCTGGGATGCCGAATGGGATGCAACTCTGGCAAAGCTTCGAATTCGTCGTGTAAGTACTTTTTGCAATCCTCCAATGCGCTTTGGGCTGCTGCTGAATGCTGCGCTAAGGTTTGCAAGGAGTGTACCATTTTTCGGATTTGTGTCTGTATCTGGCTTTGTTGTTGGGACAGCCGCTGTTGTTGCTGTTGCAGTTTTTTCAAAGCATGCCCAAGGGCATTTTGCTTGCGTTTTGTGTAGGTAACTAAGGATTCATTCAAAGGCAATTTCCCTTTAATCCCAAAAAAATCATAGCTGCTAACACTCCAACAGGACTGCTCTACGTGTGCGAAGTGATGCGCCATTTGCTTGCCCTTTTTTGCCAAGAGTAGACCATCACAATACGGACAGCGATACGTTCCCACTCCACTTTCTACTTCCGAAATATGTATCAGATGAATATCTTTTTTACCGTAGGGCAATAACATAGGCTATGATGATATGGTGTAGCGGTTGCTTGTTTGTGGTAGTCAATAAAAGCTGAGTTTTGTCGATTTGTTTAAATTATGCGAATCACGACGGTACAAATCTCATTTTTCCTGACATTTGATTCAAATATAGTTCAGTTCAATATCCGCAAATTGCGCAACAAATATGCTCAATTTCAAGAACTTCTTATATACCTTGTTTCTATCGCTCTTTAAACTGGATATTCGACACTTGCACCTTGAATATTTTGCCATTCCTCATTCATCACTCAACGTCTTAGCTGGATCGTATTGCAACACCCCAAAAAGACGAATGAGAATGGTTAGGACAACCACGAAAAGCATGACAGCGGCACAAATCAAAGGTGTTTGTACCTTAACACCTGCGTGTATGTCGTAAATGCCATCGAGTGCCATTTGTGCGACCCACAAACCAAGGAATCCGCCTATCACCAGATTAATCAATACCACTACGAAAAAGCGATTGCCCAATAAAAAAGCAACGTGCGAAGCACTAGCACCCAATATCCGACGAATGGTGATTTCTTTTAAACGTTTCAAAATATCCATGGCTAGTAGGGACGTAAAACCCGCAATGAGCAACAAGACCGAAATCAGGGTAATCGTTAGCGTCATATTCTTGACATTGTTTGTGATGTCTAGCCCATAGCCCATAAAATCGGCTTGATAGAAATGCTGAAAGGGCTGATAGGGAAACTTTTGTTTCCAATTGCGTTCCAAATAATCTCGGGTGGCGTAGACTTGATCGGGATCGGTTTTGACGATCAAATGTCGAAAACGATCTGCTCTGGTCAAATCCACAATCAGGGGATAGACAGGATTGAAAAAGCCATCTTGCATGAAGTTTTGAATCACACCCACCACAGTATACCGAACGGTATCAAAAAGTAGAATTTGCTGACCGACGGGATCTTCGTTTTGGAAATATTCTGCTGCGAATTGCTCATTCACTAAGATGCTGCTTTCGTAATCACTATTGAGATCGTAATTGAAAGATCGCCCCGAATGCAAACCGATTTCCATTGCCTCTAAATAGTTCTTGCCTACTCGTATCATCCGCGATTCTCTGGTTTCGCCTCGAAAAGTAAAATCAGTGATGGCATCACCGCTCCCGATATGATATTGGACGCCTGCTACGGCTTTAATTTGAGGCGATTGCTGCGCAACTTGTTCCATCGCCATAAAGGTCTGTTCATCTGGCACGTAGACCGATTGAATACCTTCTTTCAAAAAACCTAAATCGGTTTCCTGCTGGTAAGTCGCATTTTGAGAAAAGGTAATTCCTACGACTAAGCCTAACATGGCACTAGCAACTTGTGCACCTAATAAGACTCTAGAAAACCAGTTCGCGCCCGAAAATTTAGTTGTGCCTCTAAAGATGTGGTGTGGTGAAAAGGCACTGATGTAAAAAGCGGGATAGGCCGCCGATAGCAAGGTCGTAAGTATCAGCATACCTGCTAAAAAAGCGATGAGTGGCGGATTGTCCCATAAGACCAATTGGAGGTCTAGTTCGCGCCACATTTGATTGTAATAAGGCAAGATCAATTTTAGCATGAGTAGTCCAATAATGACGCTAGCAGCACTAATGATAAAGCCTTCTACTAATAGCTGCATCACCAATTGCTGTCGACTACTGCCCATCACTTTACGCACCCCAATTTCTTTGAGTCGTCTTCCTGCTAAACTCACCATCATATTGGTGAAGTTAAAACAAGCGGTCATCAGCAGGGTAATCGCCATCAAAATTGTCCCCCAAACCATGGCATCGTTCAGATCGGTACGCATAGTATTGTAACGCAATTCGTGTGCAGATTTTGCCATCGTCGTCAAAGGCTGCAAAGCAAATTGCTCGATTTGAAAACCTGAGCTAGCTTTATTCTGGACAGGTAGATAAGTTTGTAGCTGTGCGTGAATATCTGTGGCGGATTGTGCTGGATTGAGTACCAAAAAGACAGCGTCTGTTAGATTTGCCCAATCTTGTGTATTGATTCTTTCGCCTGCGCCATCAAATTGATTTTTAATATTGGTCAGAAAGTCAAATCGGATGCTAGAGTTGAGCGGTGTATTTTTGAGTATACCCGTTATTTGTAGTTCCTTTTGGTAGTCCGTTTCAGGATAAAGTGTCAGGGTTTCACCCAAGGAATTAGCCTGACCAAAATACTTGCGTGCCATTTTTTCGGTGATGAGCAAATAATCTGTCTTCGATAAATCTTTATTGCCGCTGAGCAGTGGGAAATTAAACCAATCCAGAAAATCATTTTGCGTGAAAGTGATACGTTCAGAATGACTGTCTTCGCCATTGGTAATGGTCGTGTATCTACTATCTATCAGTATCCCAGCCTCCACGCCTGTCAGTTCTTCACTCGCTTCGGCAAGAGCAGTAGACGTGATCCCACAGTTTTGTTGGGTACTTTTTTTGATACTGGTCACGCGATAAATCCGTTCCCTTTCTGTGTGAAATTGATCAAAATCGTAGTCGAATTTCCATGTCAAATAAGCCAGTAAACACATGCCAATACCAACGCCAAGTCCCGTCAGATTGATGAGGACATGCGACTTGTGTTTCCAAAGATGTCGAAAACTGATTTTGATGTAATTTTTGAACATGATGCTTATTTTTCAAGAAACTTCTTTCATAGCGGTTGGCGATTGGCGATTAGCGGTTGGCGATTAGCTATTAGCAGTTGGCTGTTAGCTATTAGCTATTAGCCGTATCCCAAGTCAATGCAATCTAGAGCGATCAACCAAGATTATTTTGAGCTTTATTAAAAACTACACAAACGCCTAATTTAATACCAGTAAATCTATGATAATCTTCAAAAGCTAAACGCTGTTTATTCGTCGAATTGTTGATCGTAAATTGAGCAATAAGTATGCTCCGTAATTCTCTTCGGACGGAAACACAAATTTCAACTTATTTTTCTCCAAAAAATAAGTTGAAATTTGTGTTTCCGTCCATAAAAAACCTTTGGGCATACTTGTTGCGCGATCTCAAACACTTTACTCAGTTTCAGAAGTTTAGTAAAACTGTTACTGCCAAAAATGGAGTATTTTACCCGTTATTCGTATTTATTATAATGAAATTCGTGATGAATAAAGTACTAAATCCTGCTCGCTCGCACAGTCAGGCGAGCGCAGCAGTAGTCAGAAAGAAAATTAAAAATGGGTATGGTCTGTCCATTTCAGGAAGATCATTTTTCACAAATTTCCTAAACATTACCAAAGATGAAATCGACTAAATATTTATTACTGTTACTATCCGTAATCGCTCTTCTAAGTAATTGCGATGATAAAGAGGAATCTATTGTTGAGCCAGACCCAGAATCTGAAATAGAAATGATTGACTTAGGGGCAATTGATCCCAATCTCCCCTCATTCGTTTCTGTGGAAAAAGAAGCGACCACTCCAGAAGGTATGAAATGGGAAAAAGTAGAAAGGCTTTCGGATGAATTTGATGTTTGGGACTCCAATAAATGGTTCAAGCCGCTTTGGAACTATGGCATACCTGTGCAGATGCGAGACAAAAATTCGGGCATAGAAAATGGTAATTTATGGATAAAAGCAACGCTGGATGAAGGAGAAGAAAGGTGGTTTGAAACATCTAGGGTTCAATCTAAAACTCGAATTAGTTATCCTATGTACACAGAAAGCAGAATTAAGACTGCGCATATTTCTGCATATAATACATTCTGGCTAAATCAAGGAGAAAACGGAGGAAATAGTAGAAATGAAATAGATGTGATAGAGAATAACTCAAAACCAACATGTGAATGTCAACCAGATTTTCCTTGGCAAATGAACTCTCAGTATTTCCATGTGATAGATGGTGATACGAAACGAGCAAAAGGAAACTATGATAACAGAAAGCTTTCTGAGGAAAATCCTATGAGAGGTGTGCCGTGGAATGAGGACTATCACATAGTAGGCGTTTGGTGGAAAAATGCCACAGATATTCAATTCTATTTAGATGGAGAACCAGCAGGAAGTGTTGTATCAGAGCGATATTTTACAAGAAACCTAAATATTATTTGGGATTTATGGACTATAGATGCCAATTGGTCAGGAGGTATTGCTACTCAGCAGGATTTATTGGATGATGAGATCAATAAGATGAAAATTGATTGGGTAAGAACTTGGCAATTGGTAGAGAAGTAGAAGATCGAATGTGACTTGCACCTGAATGGAGATTTTATACTCCATTTGTGATAAAAAAGTGCATTTTAATTTTGGTTGTTTTGTAGGATTGCTAAATGGACATCAATTCAAATCATCTCTAATGAAGCGAAGAAAATTTTTCAAAAATACCCTCAGTGGAGCACTGGGAGCGAGCATCATTCCTGTGGTCAACAGTGCTTGTTCTTCTACTAAAGAGCTTAATAATACAGCGCAAGAAAAACCATATGGTGACACTGATCCTGAGCAATGGCATCAGATGGGAACGGGTAAAAAAGCTCGACCAAACAGAAAAAAAGTAGTGACTTATGAGGTCGCAGTGATTGGTGGTGGAGCGGCAGGCATGTGTGCGGCTGTCGCTGCTGCAAGGAATGGCGCAAAAGTTGTTTTAGTGCAAGATCGACCTGTACTGGGCGGTAATTCATCGAGTGAAATCAGGGTACACTTGAATGGTGTTAATCGACTGAAAAATGGTTTGCCAGAACGAGAAACAGGTATCATTGAAGAAATTTTGCTGCACAATCGCTTCCACAACCCACAAGATGCTTATCCCGTTTGGGATCACATTCTATATGACTTCATCACGCGTGAGCCAAATATTGATTTAAAACTCAATACCTCCGCCATTCGCGCAATCATGTCTGACGGTAAAATCGAAGCTGCTTACTGTTGGCAAATGACGACGGAGACAGAATTCACGATTAAAGCCGACCTATTCATCGATTGCTCAGGTGACGGATTACTGGGTGCAACGGCGGGTGCTTTGTATCGAACGGGTCGAGAGGCAGCATCGGAGTTCAATGAAAAATATGCCCCCAAAGTGGCAGATGGTTGGCAAATGGGTTCGACTGTTTTGTTGGGTTCAAAAGATATGGGCAGGCCAATGCCCTTCGAGCCGCCACATTTTACGATACCATATGAGGCTGAAAAATCGCACAAAGGGCGCAAGTTGAAACCATTTGAATTGGGTTTTTGGTGGGTTGAATTGGGAAGTGAAGATGATATCATTGGGGAATACGAAGACAATAAGCATAAGTTGATGGGCTACGCCTACGGTGTTTGGGATTATTTGAAAAACTCAGGTAAATTTCCAGAAACCGGGCATTATGCCCTCGACTGGGTATCTGCTTTGCCCGGCAAACGGGAAAGCCGTCGTTTCATTGGTGATTATATCCTTTGTGAACCCGACCTACTGAATAATAAACAATTTCCTGATGCTGTGGCTTTTGGTGGCTGGTCATTGGATGAACACAATCCAGGTGGCATGTTGAATTTGAGCGAACCGCCCAGCTATTTTCACGAGGAATTTGAAGAACCCTACCAAATTCCTTTCCGCAGCTTGTACTCCAAGAATGTGCCGAATTTATTATTTGCAGGTCGAAACATCAGTCAAACCCATATGGCTTTGTCCTCTTCTCGTATCATGGCGACTTGTGCCTTGGAAGGTCAAGCCGTGGGAACAGCCGCAGCTTTGTGTGTACAAAAAGCCGTTTTACCACGTGAGTTGGGACAAAAGTATATTGATGATCTACAAGAACAATTGCTGCGAGACGACGCTTTCATCCCCAATCGACCCGCAAAAGATGGCAAAGATTTAGCCAAGCAAGCTAGTCTAATTTTTGCTTCTAGTACTTCTTCTGGCAATGCAAACTTATTGAATGACGGCTGGTCAAGAGATTATCATGCTAAGGTGCATCATTGGGAATCTGATGGTTTGCCTGCTGAGGTGCAGTTAGAGTGGGAAGACCTAAAACGTATTTCTAAAGTAGAAATCAAATGCGATACCAATGTCAAGCGTAATATTATGCTACGGCGCGATAGTTTAGAAAATAAGATATACACTACACAAATACCAGAGGAATTGCTCAAATCATTGGAGATAGAAGCACGTGTCAAAGGGAAATGGGTGAAACTTGGAACAGTTGCTAAAAATCGTACACGACTTATCAAATTCAGTTTTGAACCCATCGAAACAACCGCTATTCGCATTCATTTAAAAGAGACTTATGGCAATGAAAATGTTAAGTTATTTGAGGTACGCTGTTACGAAGTTTGAACGCTGCCCGCTTCATTTCGGGATCGTCTTGCTGTCTTTCTTATTCACTTCCTATGGTTTCAAGAATCAAAATGAAGTCAGACATACGATTAAAGTTATTCACAAAGGTATCAGTCTGGATGAACCCGTAGTATGTATTTTAGTGGAAGTGAGAGACGAGAACAATAAGCCAAAAGCGTTCTACATGGATGTCGAATCTGTAGTTTGTGGAGATAGTCAGTGTCGGGTGGATGTCGTTAGAATTTATTGGGATCAATGGGGACAATACAATCGGCTAGAACTGCCAAGCGGTGTAGAACTAGAAAAAGCAGCAGGTGAAAATTTTAGCGCAGATGATTACGAAAAATTAGATCGGATATTAGCAGATGGAAATTCGCCGCTACAAGAGGTTTATAAGCAGGAAGTTGTGAGTACCGTTAGTAGCGAAGGGGTTGACGGCATGACAGGGGCAACGGTTTTGGTAGAAAAAAGTGCTTACGTAGCAGGAGCAGTTTGGACTTGCTATTCACTTTGGCATTGGACACATGGCGAAACTAGGCAGATCATTCGTAATCTTACGGGCGATGCGCATTCGATTACAGATTTACGAAATTTACTGCAAAATACGCATTATCAGCAGTTTGCAATTGAGCAACTCACGAAAAGACAAGACTTTTCAGCGCCAACTGTTCAGCTAGTTACACAAGCTATCGAAAAAAATCCAAAGCTATTGGAAGCAAGTATTTCGTATTGGACTACTGCCCCAAATTCAGTTTTGGAAGCGCCTTTATTGCATTTAATAGAAATTTCAAGCACTTCAAATCGCTTGCATTGCTTGAATGCCATCCTATCATTGGAAAATAAATTGTCACCACACTTTTTCCAGTCCCTGAGCAAGCAGCTACCTCAATTCACTTACCCCGAAATCCATCTGTTTCTGAACGTTCTTCGTAAACAGAAAGCCATGTCCAATGCGATGGTAGCGCAACTTTTCCCCCTGCTGAATAGCAAAGACTTTCTAGTTGCTCGACGAGTTTATTGGTTTTTGAGTGAGCAAAGCTTGGACGATGAAAAAGCAGAAGTATTAGAACAATTCTATCTCAGGTATGAAAGCAGACTTTAGCGTATTTTGAGGACTGCTTCACTCTACTCGATGTTTGAAGTTTCCTAACTTCAAATCGCTTATTTGCTCGTTTCCAAACGAGTAAAACGGCATTCAGCCGTTAGGAAACGGCAGGATAGTAGCATCAAGTGATGTATCATAAAATAGAATGAAACTACTATGAGAGCGTATTTGGACATTGACCGAAAAATAATACTATAAGTAATGCGAATAACGGGTTAAAACACTCTATCTTGTAGCAGTAACAGCTTTACTAAACTTTTGAAACTTAGTAAAGTGCTTGAGATCGCGCAACAAGTATGCTCAAAGATTTTTTGTGGACGGAAACACCGATTATCAATTATTTTTTCTGAGAAAAATAATTGATAATCGGTGTTTCCGTCCGAAGAGAATTTCTAGGCATACTTGTTGCTCAATTTGCGGATATTGACCTGAACTATATCCGAGTCAAATGTCAAGAAAAATGAGATTTATACAGTCGTTATTCGCATAAACTACAGATTTACATTTAGATTATGCTCCAAGCAAGCTCTAAACGAATAAACAATTAAACAAATCAACAAAGCGAAGCTCTTAGCGATTACC
>JBCDKV010000003.1:0-24469 GCA_038746215.1 Bacteroidota bacterium
GTTGATTTAAAAAACTTCTACTTCGTTGGTAATCAACCCATTTTGTTGAAGCGTTCCGAATCCGAACTTCCCAAATTGCTAAAGTTCATGCAATACAATAAAGACATAATAATAGAGATAGCGGGACATGTCAACCGACCCAACGAAGGTCCAGTCAGCACACAAACATTTAGCTATCGACTTTCCGTAGATCGCGCCAAAACGGTCTATGACTATTTACTTGCCAACGGAATCGCTATCAATCGCATGAAGTACAAAGGCTATGGTAATTGGAAAATGCGCTATCCAAATGCAACCAACACAGAACAGCAAGCTGCCAACCGAAGAGTAGAAATCAAAGTACTTTCGATGGATTAATTTTTTATTAGTGGCGGAATCTATGTATTTTTGTATGGATTCCGCTACTAATAGGCTATGTTAGCTATTGTAAAGCAATTGCGTACCAATTATTATGCTATTGTCCATAAAAAACCCTTGGGCGTACTTGTTACGTGATTTTAAGAAGCTTTGCCAAGATGTATTTCAAGCACTTTTCAAAACTTCGTACACGCCTAATTGTAAGCTAGCTTAGTCTGAGCGTTTTCAAAAAATAGCGCATGTAGGAGCATATTGCTTCGCCATTACTTCACTTCACGACACAACTAATCCATCAACATGCAACCTGTACTGATCGGTAGACAGCAAGAAAAAGCGACACTAGAGAAAGCATATCGCTCGCAAGAATCAGAAATGGTTGCTGTGTTTGGTCGGCGGCGAGTTGGCAAAACCTACTTGGTGCGTACGGTATTCGGCAAACAAATTGATCTGGAATTTACTGGTGTTCAAAATGCGACACTGACTGAACAACTTACCACCTTTTCTTTTCTTATCAATCAGTATGCAAAGCCCGCTGAGCCTTTTAGAACACCTAAAAATTGGTTGGACGCTTTTTTACAACTTATTACTGCGCTGGAATCGGAATCAAATACGAAACAAAGGCGCATCATTTTTTTTGACGAACTTCCGTGGTTGGCGACGCATCGTTCTGGTTTTCTGAAAGCCTTTGGATTTTTCTGGAATAATTGGGCGTCTAAGAATAATATGCTTGTCATCATATGCGGTTCGGCAGCTTCCTGGATGATTCAAAAAATTGTAAATGATAAGGGTGGATTGCACAACAGGATCACCAAGCGAATTTATCTCAAACCTTTCAATCTAGCAGAGACAGCAGCATTTATAAAGCATAAGGGAATTAATTTGAATCAATACCAAACACTGCTGATCTACATGATTATGGGAGGGATTCCGCACTACCTCAAAGAGTTGGAGAGGGGTAAAAGTGCTATTCAAAATATTGATGATATTTGTTTTTCGGAAAGTGGACTTTTGAGAGATGAGTTTGATAATCTTTACGCTGCATTGTTCAAAAATTCCAATCAGCATATTGATATTATTCGTGCGTTGTCAAAGAAGTGGAAGGGATTGACCAGAAGCGAAATTTTATCTGCTACGACTTTATCTGATGGTGGTAGTTTTACCAAAACCTTGAACGAACTCCTACGCTCTGGCTTCATCACAGCTTATTTTCCTTTTGGCAAGCGAAAGAAAACAACTTTGTACCGTTTGACAGATGAATATTCTTTGTTCTATCTGCAATTCATTGAGCAAAATCGCCGCAATGTGAGCGGAACTTGGAAAGCACTAAGTCAGAGCGCAGTGTTCAAAAGTTGGAGCGGATATGCTTTTGAAAGTATTTGCTTTAAGCACTTAGCACAAATCAAAAAAGCCTTACAGATTGGTGGGATTTATTCAGAATCTTCTAGTTTTGTTTTCAAAGGCAACGAATATTTGCCAGGCGTCCAGATTGATCTACTGATTGATAGAAATGACCAAGTAATCAATATCTGTGAGATGAAATTTCATCGAAAAGAATTCACGATTACTAAGTCTTACGCCGAACAGTTAAGAAAAAAGATAGCCGTTTTTGCTGAGGTGAGCAAAACTAAGAAACAGATTTTCTTAACGATGATCAGTACTTTTGGCATTTTAGAAAATAAGCATAGCCAAGGTTTAGTTGACAACCAGCTTTTGATGGAAACGCTATTTGAAGATTAAGGAAGAAATTAGAGTATGTTTGGTCAATACAAAGGTATGTTTATACCGCTCAAAATCAGTTTGCTTCCTCAGCATCTGAACACCAGCAAAATGAAGTCTTTTGGTGAATGCTTGGTAGAGTTTGGCCACTATTTAGAGGAAAGCGAACATCTCACACTTGGAAAATCAAGGACAAGTACAATAATCAAATTTATCAAGGCAATCACAAGAAAATTTTTCCGTTCACAATATTGATATTGTTATCTGATAGTTGTTGACAAAAAAAATAGAATCAAGGGAATCTGCGCAATAAACAAATCAACAATTTAACGAATAAGCAAAGTCTAGCGCTTAATAATTGCCATATCGAAGTTGTTATTAACCTTCCACATAATGTCACAAAAATAAAATATACGATTAATTCATATTTTGTTGTAAGCTTAATAGTTTAACCATATATTTGCAGTACTGCTTACTCAAACACTAGTCATTTAAAAACTACACTGACTATCGCTACTTAAAGTTATTGTCATCATAATACAATATGATGATTCCTTTCTGCATATAAAATTCTACGTTTCATTACTCGAAATTCATGGACAAGTAATTGTCAAGCCAGCCAGTTGTTTAAATACTGTAAAATACCATGATGTCGGTAACATCTTCATTGATGGAGATGGTCAGCTATCGTCGTTTATTTTTCAACAAATAGCTTAATAATATTATGAAGCAACTAAGTAATTACCTAGTAATAGCCTTGTGCTTATTGTTAGTGACTGCCTGTGAGCAGGAAACAGTATTATCGCCCGAACAAGCATCTACTCAACAACTGGAACAAATTCAATTGCCCGAAAATGCGCCAGATTTTGTCGTAGAACTACACGAACATCTGCTCAATTCCAATGGTATCGAAGGACGTTCTAATGAATTGAGTGTCTATGAATATCTATGCTTTAAGCCTGATCTAAGTACATTCAAGACAGCGATTGAAGCAGTGCCTGGGCTAGAACTTATTTTGAGTAATCCGCTTTTGCCCGTCACGGTTTTCGCACCTACTAATCAGGCTTTCGCGGAGTTTTTAGCGGCCAATGGTTTTGCTTCCCTCGATGAAGTACCTTTCCCTTTGGTCAATCAGATTCTAGCTAATCACATTCTCTTAGGTCGAAAAGATGTAGAATGGCTGAAGATGTACATGAAGACGCTAGCTTACGCAGATTGCGATGTCAGAGGACGCCTTAATATCTACACAGAAGTTATTGATCCGAACAATGCCATCATTAATGGTATGGTCAACATCATTCGGGGTAATCAGTTTGTCGGTAGAGGATTCGTGCATGTGGTAGACAAAGTCATTGCGCCTTCTACGGTATTGGATTTTGCAACCAGCGACCCTAGATTTTCGACTCTAGTGGAGGCATTATCTTGCCCAGATTTAGGCATTGATTTTCTAGGTGCTTTGGCTTCCGAGGGCGGTGTATTCACCATCTTTGCTCCCACCAACGAAGCGTTCGATAATCTAGCAGCAGCATTAGGGGTATCTTCTGTTTGTGAGATTCCTGCGGAAACATTAACTACCGTTCTGGCCTATCATGTGAAAGCAGGGGTAAGTTTGGCTTCGATTAAGCTGACTGGTGGCAGAACTTTGCAAACGCTAGCAGAAGGACTAACGCTGGAAACCGCTTTGGATGGCACAACACTTACCGTCGTTGGTGGCTCTAGTACAGCAAATGTTGTCTTAGCCAATTTGCAAGCTAATAATGGTATTATACATGGCATTGACACGGTCTTGTTGCCATAGTTTGAAGCGAAGTAGACTACCTGCTCACTTGGCATTATTTCGTTTTCAAAGGGGACTTTCAGACAGAAATGAGCTTCCAAAAGGGAAATTTTTACGAAGTAAAAATTTCCCTTTTGATTTGAAAGTGTCAACTACTTTTCGTATCCAAACAAATATGTCATATTTTCACAGAACACTACTCAAATGGCAAAATACGGCTGGTATCAAAGTTCGCCCAAAGCACAAAAACCTTCTGATGCGCTAAAGCAACAAGTAGAAGCAGCAATGAAGCCCATCCTAGAGGCAGCTACTGCTAAATTACCACCTTTCGACGAGTCCAAGCAGGTGAATCAAGGTATGTACTTTTTTGGAAAGTGGTATCGCAATTTCTACTATGTCTACGAAAAGCTGAAAACGCCACCAAATGCCATGGTAGAAGAATTTGATTATGGTGTTGCTAGGATGAAGTACGTAGGTAACGGAAAATTTGACCTAGCTTACTTTCGATACACCGAGAAATGGGAAGACTTACCCATGCACAGTGGACTCTCTTTGCAGGAAGCGGCAGAGGCCATTGAAAGTGATCCTTGGTTTTTATCGAACTATCTGTAGGATTTAGTTAGCCTAGTAACGGACAAATAATAACTTCCCGATTTATGACGGCATCTTTTGCCCTGCTACTGTGTTGAAAAGCCTCGCTAGCCGAAAGGATGCCTATGTTTAACTCAGAAAAGGGAACCCTTGCATCCCTTTTGCTGAGTAGTATCAGAACAAAACCTACTCGGTCAAAATGAGGAACTTATTTTTTGTCCGTTACCTAAAGTTTGACCAGTAGAAACGAACCTTCTTTATCTGTCCTCCATTCGGGCTTTAAAAGTGCATTTTCATTTTTATCGCTTTGCATCATTTTTGAATTGGCTATTTCATCATTCCTTATCATCTCATCCAAACGAACAAATGAACTATCGAAAACTAGGAAAAACGGATTTGGAAGTATCAGAGATTTCATTGGGTACTTGGCAAGTAGGCGGAAAATGGGGCGCTGCATTTGATGAAGCAAAAGCAGATCGCATTTTGAATACGGCAATAGATCGAGGTATCAATTTCATAGATACCGCCGATGTGTATTCCGATGGTTGGAGTGAAAAAGCAGTGGGGCGTGCTGTGCGATCTAGTAGTGAACGTATTTACGTCGCTAGCAAATGTGGTCGCCAAATCAACCCACATGTGAGCGAAGGCTATACGCCAAGAGTATTGCAGCATTACGTCGAAGCTAGTCTAAAGCGCATGGGGCTAGAAACATTGGATGTGATACAGTTGCATTGTCCACCGACAGAAGTCTATTATAGAGATGAGATTTTCGAGCGATTTGATCGTTTGCAAACAGCAGGCAAAATCCAGCATCTGGGGGTGAGTGTGGAAAAAGTGGAAGAAGCTCTGCGTGCTATCGAGTATCCGAATGTAAAGACCGTACAAATCATCTTTAACTTATTCCGACAAAAGCCAGCAGAAGCATTTTTTGAGGCAGCAAAAGCGAAAAATATAGGTGTCATTGTACGTGTACCACTCGCTAGCGGCTTGCTCACGGGGCTGTACGATGTGCAAACCAGTTTTACTAAAGGCGACCATCGCAACTTCAATCGAAATGGAGATGCTTTCGACAAAGGCGAAACTTTTTCTGGCGTGGATTATGAACTTGGCTTACAAGCCGTATCGGAACTAAAAACGCTCTTTCCTGATCTCCAAAACCTTGCTCCGATTGCTTTGCAGTGGATTTTACAACACGAAGCGGTGAGTTGTATCATTCCCGGTGCTTCGCGCCCCGAGCAAATTCATTCTAATTTATCGCTCTATGACTTACCTGAATTGTCAGCAGAAAAAATAGCACAAATGAATGCGATTTATGAGCGTTTGATTAAAGCAGAAGTGCATCATTTGTGGTAGAAGGTAAGGGCTATACGAAATTTTATTCTTCTTGATATTTTACTCAGGTATGGTTTAAGTCAATGCCAGAAAATCGCGCAACAAGTATGATCGGTAAATTTCTTTGAACGGAAACGTACATGCTCAGTTATTTTTGACCTATTTATCTAGGTCACAAAAGTAGTTGATACTTCAGTCTCAAATTGCTAATTTTTATTTCATAAAAATTAGCAATTTGGGTGGCTCTTTTGGACAGAAATGATGTTGTATTTGATGATTTTTGGAAAAAATCATCAAATACAACATCATTTCTGTCCGAAGGGACTTTTGAAAACAAAATGAAAAATTCATTTTTCATTTTGTTTTCAAAAGATAATGTCAAGCGAATAGATAAAATTGTCAAAATATCAAACAGCACAGGACTTCGTAAACTTTTATTTACTTATGATGAGTAGCATCCGCTCCAAATAACCCGTCGTTAAATTTCTTAGGACGACGTGGTACGATCCATTGGGAAGTTGTTCTACATTGAGGTCGAGTTGACTTGTAGTGTCCGCTAAGTCTATTTGCTGCACACTTTGCCCTACACTATTCATCAAATCTAAACTATAAGCTTGCTGCGCTTCTAAATTAAACCGAAGCCTTACACTTGTTTGAGCAGGATTTGGGTAGAGTTGTAAAATCGTAGTTGCAGTACTGCGCGCTAGCCTCGGATTGTTATTGGTAGGAGGCGTGTTCATCGCTGGTATCTGAGCATTTGCCGAACCAATATACAGATCATCAATAGCTATATCGCTTCTAGCCCCACTGCCCGTTGTGCCGACCACACGGATGCGTAAACTGTTCAAAGCATAGTTAGATAAATCGATTTCAGCAGTTTGCCAACTATTGCCTTGATCGCCCGTTTGTTGCCAAATGGATGCACCCCAAGTCAGCCCACCATCTTCACTCAATTGTACTTCCAGAGACCCCATTTGGTCGCCATACATATGATACTGGAAACGGAAAACTGGATTGGCTACATTGCTCAGATTTAAGCATCTTCTAGTCGTCAGCACGGCGGTTTTATCGGGATTTCTGCTATTGCCAGAAGCTTCGATATGGCGATAGTGATTCCCTTCTGCCGCTGCACTTGGTCCAGTATTCGAAGTGGGTGTTGCGCCGCTGCGTTTTCTCCAATTGGTATCATCATCTTGGTTTTGCTTGAACAAGCCAGTTCCTCCTTCTAAACCATTTGCGTAGGGCCAACCTCCATTTTTTGTATTATTACAAGCTTCAAATTCTCCTATAAAAACACGTTTTTCTACCATACAACCATTCGAATCCGTAATGCTCACTTGGTAGTTGCCCTCATCCAAATTTTGAATATTTTGGGTTGTCGCGCCATTTGACCAAGCATAAGTATACGGAGCAGCCCCACCGTTGACACTCAAACTAATTGCACCATCGCTATTCCCAGAAGAAGCAGTAGCTGCCAAATCAACCACTAATTCCGTAGGCGTTGGCACGTAGACTTCCACCACATCCGAACAATTATTGGCATCTGTAACCGTCACGAAATAGGTAGCCGATGCTAGATTGTTTAGTGTCGTAGTTCCGAGGTCTCCCGTTGACCATTCGATGGTGTAAGGCTGCTGCCCAGGTGCAGGAAAAGATAGCGCGATACTGCCATCCGCTTCGCCAAAACAACTCACCGCAGTAGCTGTACCTTCTACATCAAACACGCAAGGATTAGTATCTTCTACCTTGATGGCATCTATAGCAATATCTGCCTCATTAGCAGTAACACTAGTGAAAGCTGCTACGAAACGAAATCGAATGCAGTCCATTCCGCCATAAGCACTCAAATCAACCGTATTGGTCTGCCAAGCATTTCCTTGATTGCCAATATGAGACCCCAAACCCGCCGTCCAAGTATATCCGCCATCGGTAGAAATCTGGAAGTTCAACTGGCTAGTATCTGTCATCCACATATGATAGTTGTAGGTGATTTGTGGCGTATTCAGCGCACTGAAATCGAAGCAAGGACTCTCTATGATCGCATTCGGATAGCCGAAAGGTGCTTCATCGGTGTCCAGTGGTTGCAAATCTGCTTCTGCGTAGATGTATTTTTGTCCTTCAAAAGCAGCAGTCGGTCCAGTGTTTGGCGTAGGCGTAGTTCCTGTATTGATTAAGAAATCACCGTACAATACACTTTGATAAAAAGGAACATTATCCCATCCTTGCAAACCATTCTCAAAGGTATAGACCCTTGGGTAAGCCGTCACTTTCGAGGCACAGGCGGCTGGTTTTGAACAACTCAAATAATTTCGGTCATTTTGAAGACTATACTGTATGCGCGCAATCTGTTCAGGTGTGAATTGCGCACGACAGCCTCCAGATGCTAATGACATAATATTATCTGTCAGTGGTGCATAAGCTTCTTGATTGGCATCCAAAAAAGTGCCGACATAGGTACAAGTACTAGCGGTGAAAGCACCTGAGCGATACAAACCAGGGTCAGCAGGTGTATCGCATAATTCGTCACCTGCGGTCAAACAGTTTGGGTTGTTAGTACGTGTCACCAGTTCATCGGAATAGCCACTCCCCGTAGAATTTCTATGGGTAGGATAGAGTGAAAAATACACACCAGTCAGGTAACTCGCAACGGTATGCGAATCGTAGAACCAACAAGGAAGGGCGAACACCAGACGATCTTTTGGATCGCCTGGTAGGCTGGCAAAACCACACGCACCGCTTCCATTGTAGGTTATATTATCGACGAAATAGAGATTGATGACACCCGAAACATCATACGGATCGAGTGCAGCGGATTCATTAGGATAGCTGAAATCGTACAAATTTGGGTTGTTGTTGATGTAGTCGATCTTATCGCAATTGTACAACTGTATACCTGCTGGAATCAATAGCTCGTTCCAGTCCTTCATTAGATAAGTGTAGGCAAAAAAATCAAAACCATAAGCGTATTGACCATCTCCTACAAAGTGCGCTTGTACAGGTATCCAAGTCACACTACTATTGGACTTTTGTAGCCCAGTATAAGCGTCTTTAAATCGGTGTGCATTGGCGGTAACGTAAGCCGCCCGTTCGTCTCGCGTTCGATCCAAATACTTTTGAGCTGCTGGACTCGGCTGATCGCCCATTATCATTGGGCTTTGATTTGCAGGTGGTGTAAGTTGACGTTTCTGATAGGTTTTAGGTGCTTCTAAAAAACTTTGTGCTCGGCTGCTGAACATGAATAAGCAGCATAGTAAAATTAATGGTGAATAAAATAGTATTCGCATAATGTATATATATGTGTTAGTGATTAACTTACAAAAGATGAAAAGGTAGATGCGAAAACTAAGGGAATTTGTAGAAAATAAGCTACCCCAATTTTAGGAAGCTATTTTTTCTTTAATCAAGGCAAAAAACGCAGGCATCCGTACGGACGGCGAGGCTTTTTAACGCAGAATAAAGTAAAAAGAGCGAGTAAAATGTATAGGTTATATTTTACAAGTTCCCTAAAGGGAAAAGTAGCAGCAAGCAAAATGGGTATTGATGATCTTGCATATAGGTGTATACGAAGTTTCAGCAACACTTAGAAATAAATTCTGGTGAAGCCCTTGAACTCGCGCAACAAGTATGCTCAAAGGGTTTTTATGGACGGGAACACAAAATTTCGCTATTCTTTTTAGAGAAAAATAGTGAAATTTTGTGTTCCTGTCCGAAGAGATTTACCCAACATACTTGTTGCGCGATTTTCTGACGTTGACTCAGGCTGTTTTTGAGTAAGGTATTAAGAAAAACAGGACTTCGTACACGCCTAATCTTGCATACTTTAATTTCTATTTGAGCGTCAAAAGTAATACTAGATATTACTGGCAATCTTGGAAACCCATAAGTGAAGCGCGGGGAGAAATAAATGCGTGCTTTGCTCGAATAAGTGTTCGTGGGGTCGAAGCGGAATGCTCAACAAAAATCTGCCGATTTTTATAGAAAAAGAATACCGCATTAGCTACGGAAAGTGCGATCTGATCGCTTTGATACACAAGCCTTGAGGGGCGCATCTCAAAATGTCGCAGAAAGTTTTTTTCAAAGGTGAAAACTTTCTGCTAGAGGTATTTTAAGGGCAAGAAGCGTTAAAACTTTAACGCTTCTTGCCCTTAAAAAACCATTGGAGCGCCCGAAAATCCTCCTTTGTAGATTTTCGGATGCGACTGCATGAAATACAAACGAAAATTCGCTCTTTAATCAGCAAAACGATATTTTGAGATGCATCCAGCTTCGAGTATGAGTTATTCAAATGTTATTTTTTTCCTACTTTTGGCGAAATTTTCCTGCTGCATGAGATTGCTAATCAAACAAACAAAACTATTTGAGCCTACTCATCCCTTGCACCTTAAGCTTTGTGACATTTTCGTAGTTAATGGCGTTATTGAGGATATTCAAGCCCAAATCGAGGTAGCTGATGCAGAAAAGATCGAGGCGAATGGCACTTGGACTTCTATCGGTTATATGGATATTGGTACACAAATTGGAGAACCAGGCTATGAGCATCGAGAAGATTTCCAGACCGTGACAGCCGCAGCCGCAGCGGGTGGTTTCACCGCAATTGCTAGCTTTCCCAATACGCATCCCGTCATCCAATCCAAAGCAAAAGTCAATTTCCTTAAAAATTACGCCAAAGAAAACTTAGTGAACTTCCTCCCCATCGGCGCAACGACCAAGGACACCGAGGGCAAGGAGATGACCGAAATGTATGACATGCACCAAGCTGGTGCGATTGCCTTTTCCGACGGCGAAAAACCCATTCAAGATACGGGTATGCTGCTACGTGTATTGCAGTACGCTAAAGCCTTCAATGGCATCGTCGTCAATCATCCACACGATCAATTTGTTGGGCAAGCACAAATGCATGAAGGTAGTGTCAGCACCAAGCTAGGCATGAAAGGCATACCGAGTCTATCGGAAGAGTTAATGCTACAGCGGGACATCGAATTACTCGCTTATACCAATAGTCGACTGCACGTTCATAATATTTCCACTGCCACCGCTGTTGAGATGATACAGGCTGCGAAAGCTCGTGGATTGAATATTACTGCCTCTGTTTCGGCACTCCATTTGTTGTTCAACCACAATGCTCTATCCGATTTCAATCCCAATTTCAAGGTATTGCCACCATTACGAGAAGAAACCGATCGAATTGCCCTACTACAAGGTGTCGCGGATGGGACGATAGATTGCATCACCAGCAATCATGTACCTTACGAAGTGGAGTCCAAGTTCTTAGAATTTTCCTACGCCAAATTTGGAGCAATTGCCTTGGAGACGGCTTTTATCACCAGTTGGAATGCCCTGCAAAGCGTACTAAGTCCAGCCCAAATCATAGAAAGATGGGCTTTTGCTAGTAGGAAAGCTTTTGATTTGAATATCCCTAGCATCGAAGTTGGCGCAAAAGCCAACCTCACGGTTTTCGACCCTGAAAAAACTTGGACGGTCAAAGGAACAAGTCTCTATTCTAAATCTAAGAACAGCCCGTTCATCGGGCAGCAGATTATAGGGAAAACCATATTGACGATCAACAATCACAAAGCTTATAATATATGGCAATCGCAAGAAAGCTAGACTTTGTTTATTTGTTGAATTGTTGATCTGTTTATTACACAGATTCTCTTGATTTTGCTTTTCTGGTCAATAATTATCAGTTAAACAAATAAACATATCAACATCATAAACAGAAAAAAATTTCTTGCGATTGCCTTGGTTTATAATACAGATACTACACGCCAAAAACCTACAAAATCACATCTTAGCTAATGACATTGATTGATACCCATACTCATTTGTACGTAGAGCAGTTCGCATCAGATCGCTCGGCGGTCATACAACGGGCAAAAGCAGCGGGCGTAAAAAAATTCTATTTGCCTAACATTGATAGTGGACACATCGACGATTTGCTCCGATTAGAAGCTGCTTACCCCAATGAGTGCTTTGCGATGATGGGCTTGCATCCTTGTTCGGTGAAAGAAAACTACGAGCAGGAACTGGCCATCGTGAAAGATTGGTTGGATAAGCGTCCCTTCGTGGCAATTGGAGAAATAGGAATGGACTTATATTGGGACAAAAGCTTTTTTGAGCAGCAAAAAGAAGCGTTCCGAGTGCAAATTGGTTGGGCAAAAGCATTAGATATCCCGATTGTCATTCACTCCAGAGACAGCACTTGGGAAGTCATCGAAATTATCAGGGAGCAGAAAGACGAGCGATTGCGAGGTATTTTCCATTGTTTTGGTGGCACAAAAGCCGAAGCTGATGCGATCACTGAACTAGGATTTTATTTAGGCATAGGAGGCGTATTGACCTTTAAGAAGGCAAAGCTAGACGAAACGCTGAAAAAAGTTGATTTGCAGTACCTTGTCCTAGAGACCGATGCTCCTTATTTAGCCCCTACCCCCTACCGAGGAAAGCGCAACGAGAGTGCATACGTGCGTCTAGTGGCAGAAAAATTGGCAGCCGTCAAGTCAACTAGCTTGGAAGAAATTGCACGAATTACCAGTCAAAATGCTAAAAATATTTTTGGGTGAAAGCATGGTTTTTCAATTCAAAAGCCACTGTATTTGGCTTAGATTAGAAGAAAAATTTTGAATTGTAAGCTCTTTTTACAATTTTTGCGCATCACCTTCATATTTTCGGATGAAAGCATCGAGAGAAAACATTGTCAATTCATTAACAATTTTTTAAGATTAATACCACTAGTTTGAACTAAGTTTTTATATTTGTCTTTAGCCTGTGAAAATAGGCTATGGTTTAACCGCCTGTTCCAATTTTAAGCATAAACAATTTAAATTTAAACAGATAAACAGCAGATCTTCATTTGCACTAATTTATCCCGTTTAATAATATTTACTGCTAATTTAGAGAGGTGGCCGAGCGGTTTAAGGCGCACGCCTGGAAAGCGTGTTTACCCGAGAGGGTATCGAGGGTTCGAATCCCTTCCTCTCTGCTGAAAAATCCTGTTGCAATTATTTAGTCTTTTGATCATAATTAGAGGCTTTCTAATCACTGGATTTACAATAAGTAATAAAATTTTTAATTCATACTATCTTACGCATTCAAATCAATCTGCTTAAGATATTTCATTAACAAATTTCGACATTAGAAACAATTGTTAAAAACCTTATTATCATGCAAAAAGTACTTACACTACTTCTGGTGCTAGGTTTGACAGTATTTACTGCTACAAATATTTATGCACAAGACGAAGAAGCAACACAAACGGAAGAGACTGCCGAGGAAGCAATGGAGGCTGCTGCTGACGAAACTATGGAAGCCGCTGACACTGCCGCTGCCGCAATGGAAGAGGCTGCCGATGATATGGCTGCCGCTGCGGAGGAAACTACCAACGATATGGCTGGTGCTGTTGAGGAAACAGAAGAAGAGGCACAAGGAATGTTACAAGTATTGAAAAAATACTTCATTCAGGGTGGCTGGGACTTTATGAGTCTCGTATTGATCTGTTTGATTCTTGGATTAGCTTTCTGTATTGAGCGTATCATCACGCTGAATGTTGCGACCACCAATACCGATAAATTATTAGGAAGTATTGATGAGCGGTTGAAAGCAGGTGATGTCGAAGGTGCTAAGGAAGTGGCTAAATCTACGGCTGGACCGACAGCAAGCATCATGTACGAAGGTCTGAAAAATGCGGACGAAGGACCAGAAGCCGTTGAACGTGCTATCACCTCTTATGGAAGTGTACAGATGGGCTTATTGGAGAAAGGTTTGGTTTGGATTTCGCTTTTCATCGCTATCGCGCCGATGCTTGGTTTCATGGGTACGGTAATTGGTATGATTACTGCCTTCGATAAGATTGAAGCAGCGGGTGATATTCGCCCTGACGTTGTAGCAGGTGGTATTAAGGTAGCACTTTTGACAACGGTATTCGGTTTGATCGTGGCGATTATCCTACAGATTTTCTACAACTACATCGTCTCTAAAATTGATAGCATTGTCAATAAAATGGAAGATGCATCGGTTACACTAATCGACATCATGGCATCTAACGGTATTTTCAAAAAGTAATAAAGGTTTTTAGCATTTATACATTAGCTATTGGTGGCTAGGTTTACAGCTAGTCGCCAATGGCTAACAGCTATCAACTTCTATAAAAATATAGCATAATGTATCAATTTTTATCAAAAAATGGACAGACCATAGCCTTTGGGTTGGGTATATTTCTGACTGCCATTTTCTTGTTTTCTGCCCTCGGAGGTATTGAAAAATTTAACATGCTTTCCGACGAGCAACAGTATGAAACTGGCATATTCAATTCAGGCTTTTTTGCCGTAATTATTCTGACTATCCTGTGTCTTGCGGCGGCTGTTCTCTTTGGAGTCGTTCAGATGTTCGGGGATATAAAAGGTTCGTTGAAAGGGCTTATTGGCGTTGCTGCTTTAGCAGTCGTGTTCTTCATCATCTACTCTACAGTCGATCCATCAGCGGATAGTGCTGGCGTCATGAAAGAAATCAAGCAATTTGATTTGACGGATGGACAAAGCAGATTCATCAGTGCTGGTCTCGTGACTACAATCATTTTGTCCTTGGTAGCCTTAGCTACTTTTGTCGTATTTGAAGTAATCAACTTTTTTAAATAAGATTGCTGAGAGAAGTGGGCAAAGTATTTTATTCTAGTTTGCTCGTGTCTCTCAGTGATTCAGAAAGCAATTAATCATGGCAAGAAGAAATCGCGGAAGTAATGAAATTAATGCTAGCTCGATGGCAGATATCGCTTTCTTGCTACTCATCTTCTTTTTGGTGACCACCACCATCGCCCAAGATAAAGGGATACAGGTACTACTACCACCATGGTCTGAAATAGAACCTGATCCAACCAAACTAAACAAGCGGAATGTATTTTCCGTACTCGTAAATGCAGATAACCAGCTTTTGGTGAGAGGTGAATTAGCGAAAGTAGACGATCTGAGATCGCGTGCTAAAGAATTCATCGTCAATCCTGGTAAAAGAGAAGACTTAGCAGAAGCTCCTACCAAAGCGATCATCTCGCTTAAAAACGATAGAGGGACTAAATATGAAACCTATATCGAAGTTTACAATGAGCTGAAAGCTGCTTACGAAGAACTGTGGGATGAATTAGCACAACGCAAATTTGGACAAGACTACGATGACGAAATGCCTAAATCAATGAAAAAGGCGATTCGTACGGAAATTCCATTTGTACTTTCAGAAGCAGAACCAACTAGTTTCGGAGACGAAGGTTAATCTAAAAGCTGTCATAACGAATTTGCACTTTTTTAAGATTAAGAAAGTGCATACCCTCTTTGATGGTGTATTTTTTCCAGAAAAACTGCCAAATTGAATATAGTCGAAAAGCTGGATAATTGATTTTAAACGTAAATTCATTTATTCATCATAACTTTAGATTTTTATCGTGTGGTAGGTACTAGTACTGCGCTTTTGTTATACATTCTAAGCGATAATATCAGCAAAATGTATTGATCGTCAGCACACAGCAGCTAAAGTTATTTTTAAACCGTATTCAATTATGGCAAAATATCGGAAGCGTTCTGATAATAGCATCAATGCTAGCTCGATGGCTGACATTGCCTTCTTGTTGCTCATTTTCTTTTTGGTCACGACTACTATTTTGGAAGATAAAGGTATTGCCGTTCGGCTACCGATTTGGACAGATGACATTGTTACAGAAAGAATGAAAGGACGTAATGTTCTGAGCGTAAAAGTCAATGCTAGTAATGATCTAATGGTAGAAGGTGAACTACTCAAACTCGAAGCACTGAAAGCAAGGGCAAAAGAGTTTATCGTCAATCCTTCGCAGCGAGCTGATCTAGCGGAAAAGCCAACGAAAGCAATCATTTCTTTGCAAAATGACAGAGAAACAAAGTACGAAGCGTATCTTTCTGTCTACAACGAATTGAAAGCTGCTTACACCGAGCTTTGGTCGGAGCTTTCTCAACAGAAGTTTGGTGTTCCCTACAGCGATGAGATGCCAAACGCAATGAAAAAAGCCATCCGTGATGAAATTCCGTTTGTACTATCGGAAGCCGAACCCACGGATTATGAAGAAAAGCTATAAGCCCAAGCGGTAAAAATCAAAAATTAGTCGAAAAACTGCCATCAGTTTTAAATAATAAGCACGGTTCAAAGTAGGATGTAGTATTTTGCATTTCGAGCCGCACTAAAAAGAATTATCATGTCAAAATTCTCAAAAAAGAGAGGAAAGTCTAATCCTGCTATATCAACGGCATCTTTGCCAGATATCATCTTCATGTTGTTATTCTTTTTCATGGTGGCAACTGTAATGCGTGATGCCTCTTTGAAAATTCAGGTGAATACACCGAATGCTACTGAGTTGACCAAAATTAAGGATAAATCCCTCGTTAATAATATTTACACGGGACGTCCTTTACCACAATATAGAGGCGTATACGGAACGAGTCCGATTATTCAATTGAATGATAAACCTGTTCGTAAAGAAGAGATTGAGCGACAAATTCCACTGTTCTTAGAAAACCATAAGCTAAAAGTACCAGAAGCGCGTCACGCGATGATCTACAGCTCTCTGAAAGTAGATGGTGATGTAACGATGGGAATTGTGCAGGATGTGAAAACCGCCTTGCGGAAGTCCAATCAGTTGAAAATCAATTATTCTGCTAAACAACGATCAACCAATTAATGCCTTAGCTAAAGTAAAGATCACAAATGTGGTGACATTCACTACATGGAAAGCCTCCAATGTCGAGACGATGTTGGAGGCTTTTTTTGACCCACTTCTCGAAAGAAGAACAGTAAATGAACAAAAGCACCACTCGACTTTACACGCCTGCTTTCCTGACCCTCTGCCTGAGCTACACGCTTTTTTCTGCTAGTTTCAATATGATTATTCCTGAACTACCCTCCTATTTGAGCAGTTTAGGTGGAGCGGATTACAAAGGATTGATCATTGCACTATTTACACTAACGGCGGGCATCTCACGCCCATTTAGCGGAAAATTAGCGGATACTGTAGGAAGGATTCCCGTCATCTACGTCGGCATCATTGTTTGCTTTGTCTGTAGTTTACTTTATCCGATTTTGACCAGTGTGGCTGGATTTCTACTGCTACGCTTGGTACACGGGTTTTCAACTGGATTTAGCCCTACCGCTACCACTGCCTACGTAGCAGATGCCGTGCCGCCTAATCGCAGAGGAGAAGCAATGGGTATTTTGGGCGTTTGCATGAATACGGGGGCTTCCATTGCTCCACCCATTGGTTCGTGGCTCGTGCTAGAATTTTCGCTTAATACGCTTTTTTTTGCCTCTTCTGGCGTAGCTCTAGTTTCCATGCTAATCCTGACCCAACTGAAAGAAACCCTGCCAGAGAAAAAACCTTTCCACTGGCGTATCCTCAAACTGAAGCGCAACGAAATCTTTGAAAAGTCTGCCTTTCTACCCGCTGCTATCTGCTTAACCGCTTACTTCGGATTCGGAGTTATTGTCACTATCGTTCCCGATCAAAGTGAATATTTAGGCATTGCCAATAAAGGACTATTTTTCACCGCACTAACTTTGCTATCGCTCACCTCTCGTCTGGTGGCTGGTAAAAGTTCAGACATCTACGGACGTATTCCTGTCATGCGGATTGCGATGGGTTTACTCGCGCTCTCTTATATTTTCATGAGTTTTGTCAGTACACCCACTCAGCTTATGTTGGCTTCTGGCTGCATCGGTTTTTCTCACGGCATCGCTGGTCCCGCTGTTTTTGCACTAGCCATCGACCGTGCTGCTGACGAGCGTCGTGCAAGAGCTATGGCAACGCTTTACATTGGATTGGAGATTTCTATTGGTACGGGTGCTTTGTTTGGAGCGTACAGCTACGACAACAATCCTGACAATTATGGCATTACTTTTCTTTTTGTGGCTGGCGTTACCAGTTTAGCCTTCTTGCTTTTAGGTATTCGAGGGAAGAAGTTGCCCTTTAGCAGGGTGGAAGCCTCTTGATGAGGGTAGTAAGGTGATTACTAAGGACTAGCCGTTGTTGATTCGTTGAGGTTGCTGATTTTGTTGAGTCGATAAACTCACTTAAATCCAAGTGACGGGCGTAGAGTTGAACGATACCATAGACGTTAATAACAGATGAAAAAGAAAATGATGAAATCCACAGTCAGGCTACGATCATCTTGAAATCTAGTATTGTCGGTCATGTTGCACCCAATTTTACACTGCTCCAAATTTTTTTTAACCGATAAGGAACTAAAAAACAGAAAAAATTATTTGATTAATTAGTATATATTCTGTTACTTTGCAGTCCAATTTTGAGAAGATGATAAAATTGTATTATTATTCTATCAAAATTATCCGTAAAAGCGAATGTAGCTCAGTTGGTAGAGCACGACCTTGCCAAGGTCGGGGTCGCGGGTTCGAGTCTCGTCATTCGCTCAAAAATCAGAAAGGCTTCCAGAAGTGGAAGTCTTATTTTTTTAAGCTCGGGTGGTGGAATTGGTAGACACGCAGGACTTAAAATCCTGTGGCCATTGTGGCCGTGCGGGTTCGATTCCCGCTCCGAGTACTTTTTGATGCTCAGGCTTTTTCTTAATCTTAAAAAAGCAGCTCGAGCGAGCTTAAGCTAATCGACTAACTAGCCTAAGTATTGACTGTATTTTCTTTCTTCCGCGATCTTAACAACAAGATCAGTAAGCAAACCAACAACAGCAGTCCAAATACCCATCCAAAGTAAGTCAGGTTACTGGATTCAGGAAAAATTGCTTCCATATCACCAATCGGGACAAAAGCTGCCCAGTAGTAAGGGGCTACTTTGCGTGATGACTCCGCTATTTCTTGTAGATATTTCAATTTAGCGGTTTGTAGTGCAGCATCTTTTGTTTTTCCTTTTCTCAATTCTTCATAGAACAGTTTCATCAAATCGGTGGTCGCTTTATCATCCACTTGCCAAAGCGTCGGTACAATACTTTTGGCACCTGCATAAGCAAAACCACGTGCCAAACTGAGGATGCCTTCACCTTTTTGTAAAGTACCATCTGCCGTCTGGCAGGCAGACAATACAACCATTTGTGCATTCAAAGAGAGGTTGTACAAGTCTCTGATATACAATTTATAAGCTACGGAATCATTATCCGTCGTAAAAGTCAAATAAGCATAGTCACCTCCTCGATCATCTAAACGAGCATGGGTGGCAATGTGCAAAATACCATACTGCTCAACGACCGCTAAGAAGTTTTTTAGTCGGGCATCATCCCCTTTCATTAGCGCTACGCCACGCACTATTTTGCTAATGTTTTCTACACTTTCTACACTAAATTGTAAGGGTTCGAGTCCGTCTTGTTCAGATATTGTGTGAGGGGCTACTGCTAGTAAAGTCCTCTTGGGCTGTACTTGTTTATTGCACATTTCCTGCAATAAGGTCGCAGAATAGGCATAGCTGATTTGGTAGTCACGCAACAGATAAGAAAGGCTACTGTATTCGTTGGGATCATCTGGCATTGTTTTGAGCAATGCATCGAAAGGGACTCTTCCGAGTACATCATCTGGTACAATAATAAGCCGTTCTATGTCTTCTAAATCTTTTTCAAGCGGTTCGATGAGTTGTTGATAGAGTTGGTGGGCAGCTTCGGCGTATTGTCTATTTTTGGGAAAATGTTCGGTTGATATCTGATCCGCTTTAGACAAATTCTCTAGCATTTGCTTAACCTGTTTTTCTAAGTACTCATTGCTAGTTCTTTCTTGTGTGTACACCAAAAAATCATTTTTGCGAATGAGAAAAATGAAAAGCGTACTGTCTCCTAAGAAGTATTCAATTAGGGCTTGGTTTTCGGAAAGCAGTTGTTGTTGAATTTCTTGAACTTTAATCGTTGTAATATTAGAGAGTTCTTGGAAGTACGCTTGGTAATTAGTAGTGTCAAGCCTGGCTAATAATTGTTCTTCCTTCTTTTTCTCATCAAACAAAAGACTTTTCCATTTTAGAATTTCTTTTTGATCCGCCAAAGTATCTTTAAAAACTTCTTCGTCAATTTTTTTTTGGTAGAAATTGATACCTTGTTTGATAGTTTTAAGCGCACTAAAGATATCTGTCTTAGCAGTTATATCTGTTTCCTTCAGTGCTTCTAGTAGTAAATATGCTTTACTTTTCTCTGAAAATGTAAAAGCATCTATCTGAAAATCTTTTTCTTGATCTAGCTTGTACAACTCTAGAGCAGTACAAATAGCTCTATCATAAACTACTTTATTTTCCTGATTTAAAAACTGCTTTGAAGAAACACCATCATACTTTGAACGTAAGTGATCTAGTTGTTGCACCAATTTGAGTACATCTTCGTAACATTCTTTTAAATATTGAATATTTCCAGTAATTCTGTATTGACTAAGTAAAGTCACCATTCGATTCCAATAGGCATATTGATATTCTCTTGGATAAGGAATATTTTCTATCTCTCGGTTGTCCATTTGTAAATCATGAATTGCTTTATTATACCATTTTTTTGCTTCTTCATGATTTTTTTGTTCATCATATACATAACCTATTTTATTGAAAATTCTGGCTCTATTTAAGAATTGCTCTTGTTCTTTATAGTAGTCTACCAATATGAATGCATATTCTAATGCTTTTTTGTAATTCCCAATATTTGAGTACGCTACAACTAGATTTTCATATATAGTACTTGAGTAAATGTTATTATCCACAGCTATCTCTTCTGTAACATACAGTGCTCTTTCATGGTAGTTAATTTCTTCTCTTAGATTCCCTGTCTTGCCTTTACAGAACCCCATACCAATCAAATAACTTGCATAAGCCAGTGAGAGGGTATCCTTTTTGAGAGCAGTCTTGATTTCCCTGTAATAATCAACTGCCTGCTTACAGTTATTCAACTCTTTATAGTTATCACCTATTGCTGCATATGCTGTTAACAAGAATTGATGATTTTCTTGTAGCTTTTCACGAAATAGAGACAATGCCTTTAGCAGATAGTCATTCGAGGATGCAAAGTCACCAATCTGGCTGTAAGTGAGTCCTATATTTCCATAGACTGAACCGAAGTCAATATGATTCGGGTCTGGACGAAGCTTTTTAAGAATTTCTTCTACTTTACGAAAAAGCTTGAGTGCTTGATAATAATCCCCAGTATTCCTTTTCAAATCCCCTAAAGTACTATAGGCATTTGCGGTAGTTAAATGAATTTCTCCACATAATGCAAGCTGTAAATCTAAGGCATATCTTATCAAAGAATCGGCTTTATCAAAGATTCCTGCAATCATGTAATACTCACCTAAGCTGCAGTAGTAATCACCTGCGTTAATATGACCTCCATTTTGTGCAGTATATATATCTATTGCTTTTTCCTGATATTCAAGAACTTTATTACTATTAGAGGTATACCAAGCTGCTTTACCAAGTTTATGCCAACAATCTGCAACATGCAGTGGCATATCAAATAACTCAAAGGTTACTTTTGCAGATTGATAATATGCCTCAGCACTATCAAATTTCATACTAGCATAGTATGCTCTTCCTAAATGAAAATTGTAATGAGCCTGCTCGACGGGATGATTTGTGACCTCACGCCTTAAAGAATCCTCTTGCTCAAATATTTTTGATAGTTCTCCATTATCTACCATTACTTTGAGTGTCAAAGCTGGTTCTGGAATAGTGTCTGAACACGTTTGCCCATTAGCTAGAAAAAAATGGAAAATCACACAAAAAAAACTGAAATACTCTTTCAATCTCATGTTTTACATTACTTTTATTTGTGACATCAAGATTTTTACTAAAAACTTTCCATTGTAAGATCATCCAACTTCATCATCCCTAAAAACCTATTGTGTTTGAAGGTTGCAATGTAGGTGACGCCTGTTTCTTGAACAGGAATATTACCAGACCATATTCTTCTACCACTATTTTTCTTTCCTTGCAACAGGAGTACCTGATATTTTCCAGTTGGTACATTCATTTCGACCTCGAAGCCTTCATTGTAGGTACCTCTACCTATTTCTTCCCCTTCAAATAAATCACCAAAAATTTCAACATTCCAAAAAACCCTTATCGTTGGATTGGTGAGAAAGGCATTGCCACCGTAGCGCAGAATGACCTTTGAAGTGGCAACATTATTCTCTGATGATTTAGATTGGAGCATCGATTCAAAAACGTCTTTTGATCCGTTTTCATATTTGATCATAAAAATATCTTCCTTAGCAACCTTTATGATGGGACCATCAAGGTTAGTATATTTTTTATAGCTAATCTCTCCTACACCTATTTCTACTACTTTGGCTTCCACTTCCTCACCGTCACTAAAGATAATCAAATCTTGTGCAGGAGCAGTAAAATAAAGGATTGAGTTACACAGAATAATCAGAGTTCTCAAGGAATATTTTAAATAATTGACGGTAAAATTATTAACCATAATAAAAAATATGATATTTATTAATGAGAATAGATCAATTTTACTCTACTCTACTAAAATTTAAGTTTTCTTGGTTTCCGCTGCTTCGCGGCGAGCCTATTAGTATCTCAAAAAAAGTAGGGTAGAGTAGATCAATTTTAGATGTGTTTATTCATTTGAATGACATTAACTATGGAAAGACAAAATGGATTTTTACGCATAGAGTACTCAAAAGGAAAATCAATTATTTAGTTCCCGAAATAAAACAACTAAAGGAAGCCTCTTGACAACTCAGTCCACCATCAAATCTATTAGTGTTTATAGTGAACCCAACAACTAAGCGATTACCATTTAAGCTTCCTGAAATATTCTCTAATCGTATATTACAACCATTGGAAGCTTGTCCTACGACCGCTCTAGAGTCACTTTCAAGCTGATTGTCCTCAATCACACTACTAGTGTGGTTTCTACCTGCATCGTACAGATTAAAAATAGACAATTGTCCCCAGCCAAACTTCTCTATAGTTATGGAATAACGATCAGTAAAAGAACCACATTCTTCATCTACGATATATGTACCTATGAAAGCATCTCTAGGATCAATTTCTTCCTTGATAGGTTCTTCATCTTCAAATAAAGAACAAGAGGATACCAATATAATAGCAACGAAACTTGCTAGAATAATAAATGCGTATTTTACGGTAATAAAGATATTTATAGTCATAGCATAATTTTTTATAAGTGATATCTTAAGCACCAGCTGCTGCTAAAATCAATAAAATCAGAATTCCGAAGCCAATCGCCCATCCTGAAAAAAATGCTCTTCTTTTTGCACCCTTCTCAAATACAAAAGCAAGTAATAATCCGAGCAATCCGAGTAAAAGTCCTCCTAAAATACCTACTACCCACCCGCCAGCGGTGTTCTCATTATCTGCGTATGGATCTGGTATGTTTCGATTGCTGCTATTGTAATTATTATAGCTTTGATTAGTAGTAGCGGGTTCTGTGACAGGGTCGGCAGTAGAAGAAATCATTTCTTTTGTTCCATTACTGTATTTAATCATAAATACCTCAGATTTCTTTTTAGTATATACTGGTCCATCTAGATTATCACATCTTCTGAACTTGACTTCTGAGGAATTAATCTCTGTTACTTTAGCTTCTATCTCGTCTCCATTTTTTAGGATCATCAAATCACAGTTTATTGATTTATACTTCTCAATTCTCTTGCCCAGCTTTTTATAAGCTTTCTTGTAGTTTCTTTGAAGCACTTTCAGCACTATTCGTTCCGAAAATTTCGGTTTCCGCCCTTTTATTTGCTGGAATACATCAGCTGTATAATGCTGTGTTGTGCTTTCTCTTAGGTCATTATATTGATTTTCATAAGACGATAATCTATCTTCGCTGACAATATGTACTACAGATGCAGAACTTGAACGAGTTAAGAGTAACAGGAAGCATAATGTGTAATAGAAAAAATTTTGTTGCATTGATTACTGCTTTTAATTTAAATTGAAAATTCATTTTTCTTGATGGTGATTATCTTTTTGTTTGAGTCTTTCGCTTTGACGGACTACTAAGAACACTGATTTTCATTGGGTCTATAAACTACTATTCCACCAAAACCTTATCCTCCACCACAAGCTTTAGCACATACACCTCCGCCACCAAATCACGCACATCCAAAGAAAAATCATGCACAATCGCTTTTTTGAATGTATTGCCACGGAACAAAAGACGCCCTTGTAAATCGTACAAGTGATACTGTAAGTCGCTAGCTTGTTGCAAGTCCAAGTGGACATTTACGACATCAGAAGTAGGGTTGGGGAAAAGCTTGATTTGTGAGGAGACTGCTATATTTTCTGTATTGGTGCTTTGTCGCACTACAAGTTCTAGTTCTGTGAAAAAAGGAAAAGAAGCCCCTTCTCTTTAGACGGCGATAATGGTATTTTAAGTCCCCACTGCATTGGCAGTGAGTTGCATATCAAAAAAACTCCTTTCATCTATGCCTAAGCTAATACTGGTCGTATCAATACTTAGCCACTTGACACTGGCATGAAAATAAATTATGTTTTCTTGGCTGGTACAGTAAGAGTCTTCTGAACAGCCAAAATGTAAGGGCGAAAGTATGATCATAACAGATCACAGCGATCATATTTATTATCATAATTATTGTGAGGTGAATTAATTCTATTGTCCTAGTTTATTCCTTCTACGCCATAAGATTGGTATTCTTGATAAGAGGCATTCGAAGATCTTTCACCCCCACTATGTTCTATCAAAACTCGTTCAAAATTATTTTACTCAA
>JBCDKV010000004.1:0-23081 GCA_038746215.1 Bacteroidota bacterium
GTCAAATTTGCTGTCTCATATATGCTATTAAAGCTGTTTGAAACAAGACGCACTTTGTGTAATTGGCAACAGCCCTCTTTTAGAGGGTTCTTTAAAGCCACCTCCTTTGGGGGTGGTTGTTTACTGACATTTAACTCAGATATAGTTCAGGTTAATATCCGCAAATTGAGCAACAAGTATGCCCAAACACTTTACTAAGTTTCAGAAGTTTCATAAAATCACTATTGCCACAAAATGGAGTATTTTACCCGTTATTCGCATAAATAACACACAAATATGTATCAAATAAAAATCATAGGCTTCCTACTCATTGGAATAGTTTTCGTAGCTTGCGGAGGCGACAATGCCGCTGAAACCAATGACGAAAACACAATAAATGAAACCGAAACTATACCAGTAAGCGATGCCAATTCAGATGCTGCTATATCCAAAATGCCAACTGCTAGCGATCAGGAATTTTATGGTATAGCTGTCAAAGATTCTATTGCTACACATGCCGATAAGCTGATTAAAACCACAATTCAAAATGGCGAAGGCACTTTTGAAGTCTATGAAATAAAGGATGCGGATGGAATGATATTGGGGCAGCTCTATGCAGACCCACTCAACCAAGCTTTCGTCGGAGATATTGTGATCACTAGTCCAGAGGTGGTGACCGATGAAGGCGTAAAAATTGGAATGACTTTTACAGAATTGAAAAACAAATTTAACCAGTACGAAGTACATGGTTCAGAAATAGAAAGTCGCGTGAGTTTTGTTCAAGCCAATCATGCTTATCGCTTGGATTATCCGAGCAATCAATACGACTTGGATGAAAGTGAAATTCCATCTGACGCCAAAGTTATTGAGATTAAAATCGTAAGACATGCGAATCGTTAAGCACTTGTTAGGAGAATACCTATGGGCTTGCACTTGACACTTGCGCTTTAGAACCATGTGTACTTAGTATTTTATCCAATAGCGTACTTTAAACCTAAAGTTATACTGCAAACGGGGTAAAAAAGTACTTTTTTTTTGAGAAAAGATTAGTTCATTTACATCATTTACCTCTAAATTCTAGGGTAAGTTTTCGCTGAGGGGGAGGTCGACACCTCCTCAGCGAATTAAGGTTTTTTAAGGACAAAGAAGCGAGAATCGCTTCTTTGTCCTTAAAAAACCTTGGTCAAATTTGGCAGGCTCGATGCCGCCAAATTTGAAAGCACACGTGGTAGTTTGTACTTAGAAATACGAATAGAGTAAAATGCACTTTTTTATCCCAAATGGAGTATACTCTGTATTTTAAACCACTTCATTCACCAACAACAAATAAAACTTAATTAATATGACAAATAAACACGCTTTCCTAAAGGATTTATCCCTACCTGCCGTGGCAGCACCTATGTTTTTGATTTCTGGACCAAAGTTAGTCATAGAAACCTGCAAAAGTGGGGTCATTGGTACTTTCCCCGCCTTGAATCAGCGTACCACCCAGGGCTTTGACCAATGGCTAACAGAAATCGAAGATGCCTTGGATGGCTACCAGCAAGACAACGGTAAGCCTGCTGCTCCCTACGGTGTCAACTTAATTGTTCATCGCACCAATCCTAGAGTACAAGCAGATTTGGAGGTTTGTGTCAAGCACAAAGTACCCATCATTATCACCTCGCTGGGAGCAGTACAAGAACTCGTCGATGCGGTGCACAGCTACGGCGGACTCGTCTTTCACGATGTCATCAACCTTAGACACGCTGCTAAAGCTGCTGATGCGGGCGTAGACGGACTGATTTGTGTGGCAGCAGGCGCAGGCGGGCATGCGGGTACGTTAAATCCCATGCCTTTCATTCAAGAAGTGCGCAGTATGTTCGATGGCGTCATTCTCCTAAGTGGCTGCATCAGTAATGGAACTGATGTTGCGGCGGCTATGCAAATGGGTGCAGATTTGGCTTACATGGGAACGCGCTTTATCAATGTCGATGAGAGCAAAGCCGACGAAGCTTACCGAGATATGATTATCGAATCTGGCACGCAGGACATTGTCTACACCGCCGCTGTTTCAGGCGTGAATGCCAACTTTTTACGTCCCAGCTTGGAAGCAATGGGCATCACTAAAGAGATGTGGGATTTGAAAGTCAAAGTTGATTTCGGTAAGGAACTGGATGCGGCACAAGCAGAAGCCAAGGCGTGGAAAACGATATGGTCGGCAGGGCAAGGCGTGGCTACGATCAAAGATTCTGTTCCCGTAGCAAAGCTAGTGGAAAGACTGAAAACAGAATTTAAGGACGCCATTGAGGCACAACAGAAGCTGTTGAGTGTATATGGATAGTATGCTTGATTAATGGGTGATGTGAAACTGGACTTGTACAAAAGCTAATTTTTCTTGACATCTAAATCGGAAATAGTCTGAGTCAATGTAAGACAATTGAGCAACAAGTATGCCCAGTAAATCTCTTCGGATGGAAACACAAATTTTCCATGGAAAATTTGTGTTTCCGTCTACAAAACCTTTTTGGGCATACTTGTTGCGCGATTCTAAGCACTTTATCAGGGTTTACAGGAAGATAGTACTCCAAACATGCTCTTAGCTCAACCCTACTCTAATTTTACAAAAACAAACAATGAATACTTTAAACACAACGATCAAAAACGGCTACGCGCTTCTACAAATCGACAATGGTAAAGTCAATGCCATTAATACGGATTTAGCACGCGATTTGCGAGATGCCTTCCTAACATTTGACCAAAACGATGAAGTCGGTGGGATTGCGCTCATCGGCAAACCACATTGTTTCAGTGCTGGTTTGGATATTATGATGATGGCGACCTCAGGTATAGATGGCATTGTCGAATACTGGAAAACCTACATGGAGGCTTTGCAAGCGATGGTGCGCTACTCGAAACCTTTTGTTTGTGGCATCACAGGTTTTGCGCCAGCAGCAGCGACTTGCGTAGCACTTTGCGCTGATTATCGAATCATGGGTCAAGGTGAGAAGCACGTCATGGGGTTGAATGAATTTAAAATGTCACTGGTCATTCCCGAAATGATGGGTGATATTTACGCTTATCATCTAGGCGAAAAAGCGGCTTGGGAAGCCGTGCAAAGTGCAAAACTATTCACCGCAGAAGAGGCCCTGAGGGTGGGACTCGTGAACGAAGCAGTCGCAGTAGAAGCAGTGGTAGAAAGAACCGAAAAACGCATGCAGCGCATGCTGAATATCCTACCTGCTACTTACGCAAAATCAAAGTTCATTCTGCGTAAAGGACTGCTGGCAATGGTCGATAGAGATATAGATGCTATGCTCGGACAAGTCCGTGAACACCTCGAAGACCCCATGACGAAGAAAATGTTTGAATTGTTTCTCGCAAAGTTGAAGCGGTAAGATGATCTATTGCAAAAGTCCTTCTTCTATCCCCAAATACTGAAATAAAATACGTCGAAGCGCTTTCAGGGTCTGCACAATTTCAAAAATATCTTCATCATCGGTAGAATAAGGAATGGGATATAAATAAATTTACAAATTTTGAGTTGGCTATTTTTTTCTTAGTCAAGGCATAAAAACCGCGCATAGTCTACGTTCTGTAAGGCTTTTTATAACGATGAGTAAGGAAAAAAGAGCAAGTCAAAATGTACATTTATTTGTGTACCATTCCTAAGATTTGCTAATGGCATATTCTGTGCCTTGCAGTACCATAAAGAACCAATGTCTGCCGATGACGTAGCAACCATAGATTGGAAATCGCCCTTCATTCTCGTTTTGACCAATGAGCATAGCTCCTAGGTTTTGGCCAATGGGATCGCCACTTGTTTCCTTTTCTTTCTTAAATTCCTGAAAGCAGAAGAAAGGAGCTTCTGGTTCAAAGTGTCCACTTGAAATGATACTATCGGGTTTGCCATTGAGGTAATACTCACCAATTGTAGAACTAATGGAGCGTTGAGCGAAAAAATTCATCCGATACGGTATCTTGAAGTTAATAAGATTTAAAATGGGACCAATAAACCCAAGGGATAATTCTTGCTCATTCCAAGAATCAATATTTTGAAGTAATCTATCTTGAAATATCTTAACGACTAGTCTCTCTTGGTCTGAGACAAGAATTTCTTTCTGCAGCCATTCATCTAATGCAGACAAGTGTGTTACTCGTCGCAATCCAAAAAGCTTATACACCTTGTTCTCTGTCAGATCGTTCAGCGAAATTTTTTGAATTTCTTGTTCCATAAAACACCGATTTCATACTACAAAAGTAAGGGCTTTATAGTAAGAAGTCAAAAATATTATGCTACCACTCCAACCCCTAATCCAACACCTCCAGCTTCAAACTCTCTACCAAAGGCTCGGATAAGCAGCCCCATCCTTTGTCTACTTTGTATAGCAATACTATGTAGTCGCCAGCGTGGTATTTACCTGCTTTCAAGTTGAATTTTGCTTTTTGCTGCAATTCTCGCGTGTTCGGCGCAACGACCCAATCTTCGCTACCTTCGGGACGTTGGTAAAGCGTGTAGCGATAGCCTTCTCGATCGTAGTTGTATGCAATGGTAAGCTCATCGCCTACGTGAATCGGCGTATCACCGACCACTCGAATATCGTTTTTGTACTTGCACGGACTAAACTTACTGATCGGAAGATTCGGGCGATGGTAGTCAAACGCCGTAGAAGGTGTCAGGAGGTCATCATTATTGTCCCATTTGAAAGCGGCATTGGTCGCTTTTGCATTGGGCGATTTGGTGCTAGAAAGTTCGTTATTAGTAGCTTGTTCGTCGTCGGCTACCGTTGTCTTTTGAAACTTGATGGCATCGCTTTGTGGTGCATTGAAGCGGTCGTGATACGCTAAGATTTCTTCGAATCCATATTTAGGACCCTCACCGATTACATAAGCAGCTTTGCGGTTGCCGTTGGCTGTTTTGACCACCACCTCGTAATAATTGGCGTTGGCGGCACTTGGATTAATCAGTTCATTGATTTTTGCACCCGATTTATAACCTTTCATCATCAGACTCAGTTGATTGGGTTTGTCACCTGCCCAAATCGTGTATTCACAACCTGATTCCTGACAGCATCTCGGACTAAGCCACGAAATATAGAGCGGCTGCTTAGACCGCTGTAGATCATACACCAATTGTAATTCGTTGATTTGCGTGCAGTTAGGATCGGTCGCTTTTACACTGATAGGATCAGCTTGATCGGTGAATGCATAATCATCTTCGTAGGTGTTGGTTGAATTATTATCCAAGTTCGTGTCGGGCGTACGTGTGGTATTCGATGAATAGGTAGTGTTCTCTATGTCTGTATCTGTATTGGAGATATTTTCCTGACGTTCAGTTGTCGCTTGCTGACTAGTTGTTGTACCAGCGTTGGTGTAGGTATTCGAGTCGGTAGGGGTAGTTTGAGGTTCGTCTGTAGTCGTTGATTTGTTTTGTGCAGGCGGTGGTGGTGGCGGTGTCTGCTGGCTGAGATTTTTGTTTTGATTTTCAGAACGTATCCAAAAAGCATTGACCAGTTGTTCTTTTCGACTGCCGTCTTGTATGTAAGTCAGCACATTAATGGGATGAATGGTTCGACTCAAATCTTGCGCATTCAATTCAATTTCAAACTCGATGCGTTCGCCCCTTGGCAAATTAAAAGGTTCAAGCGCAATATCGCGATAGCCAGGATAGACATAGCGCACTACGGCATAAGGATTCCATTCTCCACAGGGCGAATTGCTATCCAGTTGTACATAGCCCGATAATTTATTGCCGACTAGCGTAGCGTCTCCCCTCACATAGCAGGTGTCGGGTGCTACTTTGGGACTCTTAGCCAAGAAATTATATTGTTGTGGCACTGCTTCTTCCTTTTGGGTAACCGCAGCCTGCTGATTTCCAATTAATACACCTTCTCGCAGTACTTTGACCACTGGGGTCGCGCATCCTTTTCCCCATGCCAGTACCCTCAATTCGTGTTTCCCATCTGCCAACAAACACAGTGGTTCTGTCCGCGTGACAGCACCTTTAGCTGCTAGTCGTTTGCCTTTTCCAAATAGTGCTTGCCACTGCCCAAAAGTACCGCGATGTTCAACGGCAAATTCCCAATCTTGCTCAACTGCATTTTGAATTTTTAAAGCAGGTGTCTTGCCATCGGGACAGTAGCCCGTACGATCTAAGCTCAAGCGGATTTTGGGATTTTGACAAGCTGCCTCGGCAGTATTTTTAGGAATAGATTTATTGACAAATTCTTTGTTATCAGTTGTAGCTGTTGCTGCGGCTGGCTGGCTGTCCAATCTTTGCGCTAAGGGGCTAGTCTGTTTGGGAGATTGATATTGATAGCCTTCTCGAATGAGTTTTGGGGTAAATGTTTTATTGATTAATGCAGTCGGGCGGCGAAAATCCAATCCAAAGCCATAAAAGTGACCATCCACTAGCTGATCGACTCGAATTGTGACGGGCTGCCGATTATAGATCGTTTGAATTTCTCCAATCAGGCTTTTTTTACCTGTGTTCAGGCGATTGTCTCCTCTATCGGTCATCCAAAAAGAAGCTTCTAGGGCGTTGACGCGACTGTGGGTATAGTAGACTTCTAGTTCAATGATGCCTTCTTCGTCGGAGGGAATAATTGTTACCTGAAATTCGGGGCTTTCTTTTTCAAAAAGCGATTCGATGGCGTCAATTTGAGCATAGGAAAAAGTGGCACATCCGAAGAGGAGTAGCAGGATAGTGGTCATTGCTTTCATAAAAAAATAGCGTTTGATTAATTTGTTAGCGATGCGACTAGATCAATGCTTCCGCAAAAATGTGACAATCTACACTTATCTCGATGGTAAGATAATCGTACACTTCAATCTCAGGAAGGATAGATACGCTGTGCATGTGCTGTAATTACTGGGAAATGAAATGATGGAAGTGAGCAATACTTCCAATTTTCAATATGGGTACGGTGTGCAGTGCCTTTATCGGCTAGTGTCTTCTCTGTAAGCTAGGCAACAAAGATATATCAATTTTTTTTAATTCAGGAATGATTGATTGATAAATTCAAGTTCTTGAGCTAGAGATTTTATTTCCAGGTTTTGTCACAAAACGTAAGCATAGCAGCTTTACGGTGAGGCTTTTTGGCGAAATATGGAAGCAAAAGATCAGTTCCAAGAATCGGAAGTTATCATTCAATTGTTCCTTAGTAACGGACAAAAAATAAGTTCCTCATTTTGACTGGGCAGATTTCGTTCTGATACAAGGCGAAAAACGCAGGAATCCTCTCGGCTGGCGAGGCTTTTTAACACAGTAGCAGGACAAAAGATGCTGTCATAAATCGGGAAGTTATTATTTGACCGTTACTTATACTCTTTTTCTAATGCTTTGTGAGGTAGGAAGTTGTGTTTTTAACAGCAAATTAATATCTTATTGAAGATTATGGTAAATAAAACTGCTAAGGCACTAAGAAGGCTATGATAACTTACCAAACATCAGGTCTATGCTTGGCAATTCTCTTCGGACGGAAACACAAGTTTGATAACTTGGGTGTCCCTCTTAAAAACTACGATCTAATAATTTCCATCATATCCGACATAATCTTTTTAGCGAGATGATCGGCAGTCACTTTCGATGCGCCTTCTGCGTAGACACGGATGATGGGTTCTGTGTTTGATTTTCGGAGGTGAATCCAACCTGCATCCAGATCAATTTTCAGTCCATCAATGGTATTGAGATCGTGTTTTTTATACTTCTTCTCCAGCTTGGCAAGCAGTTTGTCAATATCAATATCGGGTGTCAAATTGACTTTATTCTTGACGATGTGATAGCCTGGATAAGTTTGACGCAAACGAGAGACAGAAAGATTACTATGCGCTAAATGAGATAGAAACAGCGCAATTCCGACCAAAGCATCACGACCATAGTGCAGCGCAGGATAAATAATGCCGCCATTACCCTCGCCACCAATATTTGCTTTGCTAGCTTTCATTTTGAGGACGACATTCACCTCTCCCACCGCAGCGGCTTCGTAGGCTTGTCCGTGTTTTTGAGTGACATCGCGCAAAGCACGGGTAGAAGATAAATTAGAAACCGTGCTGCTGGGCGTATGCGATAGCACATAATCGGCTACTGCAACCAAAGTATATTCCTCGCCAAAAGCAATGCCGTTTTCTTGCATAAATGCTAAACGATCTACATCTGGGTCTACCGCAATGCCCAAATCTGCTCGCTCAGCAGTAACTTTTTTGCCCAATTCATACAGATGTTTTGGCAGTGGTTCTGGATTGTGCGCAAAATGACCATTGACTTGCTCGTTGATGACTATGACCTCGCAACCCAGTTGCTCCAAAAGCGGTGGGATGGCGATTGCACCCGTTGAATTTACTGCGTCCAAGACGATTTTGTAGCCTTTTGCTCGGATAGCTTCCACATCTACCAACGGCAAATCAAGAATGAGATCAATGTGCCGCTGAATGTAATCTTCGCGTACTTCGTAGCCACCCAATTGATCTACATTGGCATAGGTTATCTTACCTTTTCCGATCAAGCTGAGTACTTCTTCTCCGTCCTCGCCAGAAATAAACTCACCCTTGTTATTCAAAAATTTGAGGGCATTCCATTGCTTCGGATTGTGGCTAGCGGTGAGGATAATGCCTGCCCCTGCAGACTCCATCGGAACGGCTATTTCGACCGTCGGTGTTGTGGATAATCCCAAGTCAATGACGGTAATCCCTAGCATTCGTAGGGTACTCACCACCAAATTATTGACCAATTCACCCGAGATACGGGCATCCCGACCAATAACAATTTTTGGATTTTTTGTCTTTTTGAGTGTCCATGCTCCAAAAGCAGCCGTGCAGTCTACAATGTCTTGTGGTGTTAAATTACCACCTACTTTTCCACCTATCGTGCCTCTTATGCCCGAAATTGATTTGATTAAAGCCAAAATACCTTATGTTTGATGTGTCATTCAGCGAATGCACCAGATGTTGGAATTGGAAATTATTGATGTCAAGTGCTAGATTATAACTGTTTCGTAGCCTCTTTTAGAATCGTACAAAGCCCAATTTCCTTAACGCTTTGCTAGAAATTATTTCGAGTATTATTTAAAACTACGTGTAAGCTTAATTCTTTTTCAAAAGTGGACAAGTATTTAAAATTCGTTGAGTCGCAGACAAAAAATCTTTTAGGGAGGATTTTTTGTCTGCTCTGGAGGGGAGTTTGAGGGAGAAAAGTATGAAAAATCACCAATTTTTCGTGCTTTTCTCCCTTAAATTCCTCTAAGCAGAAAGTCTTTTCGCCTTTGAAAAAAGACTTTCTGCGAATATTGAAAACGAACTCCTCCATTTTCTATTTGTGTCCATTTTTGAAAATTCTTTTTGTACACTAACATAGGATAATCTTCCATTCGATTTTTTTCGGGTCGCAAATATATAAATTAGACATATAATTGGAAACTATTTTACAGTTCGATCAAATTCTTTTTTCGTTCATCAATCAAGACCTTGCCAATCCATTCTTAGATACGATTATGCCCTACTGGCGAGAGAAAACAACTTGGATTCCGCTCTACCTTTTGATTTTGGTGCTTGCCTTTGTAAAACTGCATTGGAAGCAGGCAGTACTCTTTCTTGTTTTGCTAGCAGGAACGGTGGGTGTAGCCGATCAAATCAGTAGCCAGTGGATCAAAAAAAGTGTGGAACGCTTGCGTCCTTGTCGCAACGCAGCGATACAAGAAGAGGTACACCTGCTCGTCCCCTGTGGCAGTGGCTATAGTTTTACGTCTTCTCACGCCACCAATCATTTTGCCGTCGCTTTTTTCATTGCGTTCATTCTTTTCACCGAAAAACGAATTTGGCGCATTGCACTTCTGTGTTGGGCAGCGACGATTGCGTTTGGGCAAGTTTACGTAGGCGTACATTACCCACTGGATGTGACGGCGGGCGCGCTTTTGGGTTTGGGAATTGGATGGGGGATGCTGCGCTTGTACAACATGCTGGTAGCTACTAAATATTGGCAAAAACTGAATACCGAGCACTCTTAAGTAGTGGTAAGTAATGGTGAAATAATAAATGCCCGAAATTGAGGATAGAGATTTTGTGCTTTGTAAGTGCTTTAAAAATTAGGCATAGCAGGGCTACGGCTCATTTTTTAAGTGCTTAGAAAGTGCAAAAGATCAGTCTCAAATCGGGAAGTTATTGTTTTACCATTACTAAGGATGACAAGTGAAATGTTATCCTACTGCCTTCGTAAAGCCAAGCCTGAATAGACCTCCACCAACTCCTCACTCAAAACCTGAGCATCAAATTTTTTCAAGTGCTGCTGCCCATTTTTTACTAGTTGCTGAGCGTAGTTTTCGTCGCTTAAAAGTTGAGCAATTGCGTTGGCTAGACTAGCATCGGAAATATTTGCTACATAATGTGCGCCTGCGCCACCTGCCTCGGGTAGCGAGGAATTACGAGCAGTAATGACGGGAATTTTGGCATATAATGCTTCTAAAATAGGGAGTCCAAAGCCTTCGTAGGCAGAGGGATAGATGAGCATTCGGGCAAGTTGATAGAGGGCAGCTAAATCTTCGTAATCAATGGAGAGGAATTGCACTTTTTTCGATAATTGTAGCTGTTCGATGCGCTGAGTGACTTCTTCTTTATACTTACCGCCATTGCCTATTACAATCAGCGGAATTTGTAAGTCAGGTGGCAAAATAGCTAGTGCTTCTACAATGACTTTAAGGTTTTTTCTAGGAATGATTGATCCCACGTAGAGTAGGAAATCAGTAGGTAAATGGTATTTGAGTCGAATTTTTTCTAGTTGTAGGGTGGGAATTTGCTGTTTGAAACGCTCGTGGCAGCTCTGATAAATGACTTGGATTTTGGAAGGTGCTATGTTGTAGTACTGTATAATGTCGCGCTTTGTACTTTCACTGATAGCAATGATTTTGTCGGCATGTTTGCAAGCATATCTGAATTTCCAATCATAAATTTGTCGATCCAGAAATGGAAAGTAGGCTGGATAACGCTTGATAATGAGATCGTGAATGGTGACAACCGATTTGATTTCTGTTTGCTGTATGCCCACTGGAATTTCGTGACTCAAACCGTGATAAATTTGAATATCGTCTGCCCGCAGGTCTTTTTTGATCCCAAAAGTGCGCCAGTATGCTTTTAGTGTAGTCGTCGGGAAGTGACTCTGCAAATGAGGATGTTGCAGAAAGGGGAGCGTTTCTTCGTTTGGCTTGATTTTTGGACTGTAAAGATGGTATTGATGTTGTGGAAAATGTGTTGCTAAATTGGAAACGAGCGTCCGACTGTAATTCCCCAGTCCTGTAAAGTTATTGTAAAGACGTTTAGCATCGAAAGCAATGCGGAGCATGTGACGCGATTTGTTTATCTACTGATCATAGCTATTTCATTCCATTTTAGGATGTATCAAGTTTCCTCACGCCAATCGCTCTTCTCTTTGCAACGCACTACCTTCTTTGATTTTTCTGACTTTGTAGGGGCGTTTTTGCTGCGATTCGTAATAGGTACGCATTTGTAATTCCACGACGATGCCAATTGTAATGAACTGTATGCCTGCAATGACCAACAAAAAACCTAAAATTAAAAGTGGTCTACCCCAAATATCATTACCCAATATTTTTAGCACCCCAAAATAAGCGTTGATCAGCAGACCAATGACAAATGCAAACATCCCAATATTGCCAAACAAGTGCATGGGTTTTTGCAAATATTTCTTAAAAAATAACATGAGTAGCAAATCACTCATCACCTTAAAGGTGCGCCCCAAACCATATTTCGATTGCCCAAATTGACGGGCGTGGTGTTTGACGTCGATTTGGGTGACACGTGCACCTTCCAATACGGCAAGTAGGGTAATGAAGCGATGCAATTCGCCGTAAATGCCCATATCTTGCGCCAATTCTCTAGTAAACACCTTCAATGCACAGCCATAGTCTTTCAGATGGACACCAGAAGAAGAACGGATTATCGCGTTGGCAATGGAACTCGGCAATTTTCGTAGCAATGCACCATCTTTGCGATTGGCACGATTGCCGACGACCATATCCCAAGACCCTTTTTTCAGCAAATCAAGCATCGCAGGAATGTCGCTGGGATCATTTTGCAAATCGCCGTCCATGGTGACGATATATTTTCCCTTGGCGTGGTCAATACCAGCCATCAATGCCAAACTCTGCCCATAGTTTTTCCTAAATTCTACTACGCGCAGCCTGTCGTGTGCGATGCTGTATAGTACCTCCAAAGTACCATCGGTAGAACCATCGTCTACATAGACGATTTCGTAGTCGTAGGCTACTAAAGCAGCACTGATTCGCTCAATTAATGGGCGTACATTGTCCTCTTCATTGTAAACGCAGACAACAACGGAAAGCTCTGGACGCATGGTATTGTTTTAGTATTTGTATATTATTTGGTTTCTCTGTGGAAAGAAGTTCTTTTCTTTCACAGCAGGCAAAGGTAGGAAAATATCGGCGGGTAATGATAGTGCTATTACTTAGAGCTTGTAAACTGCTGAGTAATGTAAATTAGGGTGTATGAAGTTCTGAGCATACTTGTTGCTCAATTTTATTACCTTGACTCAGGTTATTTCCAAGTAAGATTTCACTGCATTGGAAAATGGGAAACCTATCGCTATTGCCTATTGCGCACCCGAACAGCTCACTGATGGCACGTATAACTTATATGCAATTGGTGTGAAAAAGCAGTTACAAGGACAGGGCATTGGTGGACAGATGATGCACTTCCTGGAACAGGAACTGCGACAAAAAGGTAGCCGAATTCTGATTGTCGAAACATCAGGAACAGACGATTTTAGGCAAACCCGAAAATTCTATGAAGACCTAGGCTATACTAAAGAGGCAATCATTCGAGATTTTTGGAGCGATGGGGATGACAAAGTGATTTATTGGAAGCAATTGAAGAACTAATTTTTTGAGTATGTATGAACTGTTGTACGATTTTCTAGCATTAGCTTGAACTAGGCCTGTTAAAGAAAATGAGACTTCTTACACGCCTAGTTCTTTTAATCTACTACTACTATTCTGCTTGCTGATCCATTTCCTGCTGAATTTTGAGTAGCAAACGTTGTGCATTCACTAAGAAATCAGCGTTGTTGAATTTGAATTCATTGTGCACCATTAAAAGTCGGGCGGCATCAAAAGAAGCAGATTTTGGATTAACCTGTCTAGCGGCGATAGGATGCAACCAGTATTCTAAATTATTAGACCTCAGATGAGAGTCAATCCTAAAATCAATTACCCTTGCCAATTTGTTCAAAGAAAAGAGGTAATTGGTCGCTTGGTTGAGTTCTTTTTGTAAGTCTTTGATTCTTGTTCTTCGGAAGTCAACGCCGCATTTTTCGAGTAAGAAAATATCGCGTCTTCCATCGAAAACAATAATATCTCTGACATTATACTTGCGTAAGTTCTTCATAAAGAATCGCTTGATGTGCATACGAGAAGGATTGACGCGTTGGAAAGCGTAGTTAATCTGATTCTCGTCCATTCTGAATTCTTCATCAAAGGGTCGCTTACGGCGCGTTCGCATGTTGATAACCTCTTTGGCTCGACTGATGGTATGCCCTAATTCATTGGTTCGGGAAAAGACGCTCACGATGTCCACATCTGCATTATTAGACCAACTTTCAATGTAAATTCGCTCGGTGTCTACTTCATAAACTAATAAGGAGGCGTCGCTGATGGCGTAAAAATTAGGGTATCCGCCGTATATGTTTCCATATTTCAGCTCTAGGAATGTAATGTTTCTACTCACGGTTTTCTTATATAGTGTTCAATGTAATTACCAAATTAAAGACTTCTAAAAAGTTTTCTCCAAAAAGTATTTAGCTTAGGTAATCAGTTTTCAAAAAAAATATGTTTGTTGCCTGTAACTAGTGAATTCAAATTAAAAATAACTAAAAATCAGATTATTATGAATTAATGAAATAATAATATCAATTTTCGTAGTCATAATTTGTAAACGGTTTTGAGTACTTCGGGGCAAAATAAGACAACAGTAAAATGTACGATCAATAATACTTTAGGCTGCAAATTAAATAATTTAGTTTCAAGTTCTACTAAGGATAAAACAATAAATTCTGCAATTTTATGAGTTTAACGCCAAGAAATGTCCATTTTCATAGATTTTTTCTCCATCAGCATGAATTTCACCACCTGCGCTCATCTCTGTAATCATATCCCAATGTACAGCCGAAACATTCTTACCGCCAGCCTGTAAATAAGACTGACCAATCGCCATATGTACCGTACCGCCTATCTTTTCATCGAATAAGATATTATTGGTAATGCGATTGATATTGTAATTGTTCCCTATGGCTGCCTCTCCAAATCTGCGAGTGCCTGCAATCGCAAAGATTTGATCCAAAAATTCTTTACCTGTTTTTGCCTCCCACTTTTGAATATACCCGTCTTCCACCCAAAGGGTTACACCCTCCACAATATTTCCCATATAAATGGCAGGCAACGAAAAATGGACAACGCCATTCACAGAATCTTCGACGGGCGAGGTATAAATTTCACCAGACGGCATATTGGTCTGTCCATCAGAATTAATCCAAGTTCTACCTTTTGTAGAAAAACTGATATCCACGTGTTCTGATGTATAACGTATATGTTCACACTTGTTCAGAAAATCGACAACTTCCTGCTGTTGCTTGCGCACTTTTAACCATTCTGCTTGTGGGTCATCGGCGTACAGATGGCAAGCATTGAAGATAAACTGCTCGTATTCAGATAGACTCATTTGTGCTAAATCTGCACTGGATTGGGTGGGAAATTGGCAAAGTGAGCGCTTCAAGTCACGAGTGGCTGTTCTTTCACTATATGTTTTTCGATAGGGCGCAACGGCCGCATTTCGCTTAAGCATTTTTTCGGGATTTCTTTCGGCAGGCGTGTTGGCGGCAAAAGGTGCACGGATATATAAATACGCATTAAACTCCTGCATGGCTTCTTTGTAAAGCGAAGAGATGTATTCGTACTGCTCGTCGTATTGTGCTTCTTGGGCAAAAATGTTTCCCTTTCCTTCAAAGGCTAAATCCACTTCCACAATAGCACCTCTACGCGTCGCAAATCTGTAAATTTCTTTTACCAAGGGAATTGCTAGCGTGGTAGTTTGGAGGTATAATTTATCTTTTGGTTGTATTTCGAGGGAATAATCGACGAGTAATTGTGCGTATTTATCTAGCATTGTTATTTGTTTATTTGATGATGTGAAAACAAAAAAATACTGAATAGTTCATTGACCATCCAGTATTTTCGATTTTGATGCGTTCACTTATAAGTTCTCGGGTCTTATTCTGTTTTTTCCGATGACTCAATCTACGCTCTCGTACACCATTTAATCCTCGAAAAATTATCAATCAGTATATTTCCCTGATGAGAGAATCGCTTATCCTTGTAGTAAGCTTCGATCATAATGTAATAATAATTTTGCTCCGCTGTAAAGGTGAAATTATGCGTTTCCCAATCCAAATTTTCAATAAAATCTGTTTTGGCAATCAATTGTCCACGTTCGCCTCTCTTTTTGCTAGCCCATACTCGCACCTTTATGGGATTGTTGTAGCCCGCATAAGTATTAGAAAAAGCCAAATCCATAGAAAAGGAGTAACATTCTTTTGCCTTTAGTGGGCCAGACAGGCGTTGTCCGATACTTTCGTACGTGCCGTCGTAGCGAGTAATCAGCCCTACAAAAGTTTCACCATCGGTAGCTTCTTGGTAAACACCCCACGGACCTGGTAAAATATCGGGCGTGGTGGCAGGCGCACAAGCAAACCAGCCGACTGGAACGGTTGCATCGTCGGGTTCACCTTCGAAGGAAGCATTAGCAAGGTAAATATCCTTGCCTTGTGCCAAGATACTTATGCTAGCTAGAAGTAGGTAGATAAAACACAGATAATGCTTCATGTATTTTGTTTAAATAATTGCTCTACTGTTTTCATCGGAAGGAACATTTTCTCACTGTCGGGAAGCGAGATAAACCCATATTTATCATAGAAAGCAACAGCATTTTTATCTATTGGATCAACTATTATTGTCATTGATCCTATAATTCTCGAAACTTCAAGGCTTCTTTTCAAAGCGTCAATGAGCAGCAATTTTCCTAAGCCTTTTCCCTTGCTCTCCTCATGGACTGCTAGCCTACCAAGTAGTGTTACAGGTAAAAATTCGTAGGCACGTGGCAATTTTTTCTTTATGCCTTCTGGGATGACTTCTCGTGGAATTCCTGCGTTTGAAAGTGTGTAAAACCCAATGACTTGATGTGCCTCATCAGCTATTACAAAACAAGCGGATAATTTTCGCTTCACATCTTGTCTCGCCTGTTTTTGAATGTAATTATCCAGATAGCCGTTTCCGCAAGTGAATGCTGACCTTTTGTGCTTTGAATTAAGTGGAACTGTTAGGTAGACTGCCATTTAGACTAGAGGAGTTTATTGTATTCACTTAGCGCAGACTCTAACGCTTGATTCGGGTTAGTTCCTTTGAAGACAAGATCAAAAAATATTTCTTGGTCTCTCTTGGAGGCAATGATTCTGTTGTGTTCTTCTACGATTTCTTCTGCTTTTGCTTGGACTGCTCTCAATATAAATTCCGTTAAACTTCTAAATCCACCTAAATTAGAAGCGTACTCGAAAAATTCTTTCTGCTCTTTCGTGAGCCTCGTATCAAATCTCGTCATTTCCATATTTAGTATGATTTTGATCTATTCATATAATACAAATGTACGGTTGTTTTCCGTACAGCGCAACTATTCATTACCATTCCGATTTGAATCAAAATCGTGCTGTATCCATTTTCATTCCTTAGTTGCTTAGCATCACAGGCATAACGAGCATCAAAATCTCTTCATTGTCCATACTTTCGGAAGGTAGTAATATACCTGCACGGCTTGGACCAGAAAGCTCCAATTTTACTTCGTCAGATTCCAAGACGTTCAGCATTTCGATCAAAAACTTAGCGTTGAAGCCAATCGTCATCGGTTCGCCATCATAGGTGCAAGCCAATTGCTCGGTAGCTTCGTTGGAGAAGTCCAAGTCCTGAGCAGAGACCGTCAGGCTGTTATCTGAAATGTTTAAGATGACCTGATTCGTTGTTTTGTTGGCGTAAATGGCAATTCGCTTCATGCAGTTTTGAAAATCTGCTTTGTTGACCGTCAGTAAGTTAGGATTATCAACGGGAATGACCGCATTGTAGTCGGGATAGCGAGCATCTACCAGTCTGCACACTAGATTGGTTGCTCCGAAATCGAAGAAGGCATTGGATTTATTGAAAGATAATTTGACATCGCCACCATTTGGTAAAGCGGACTTTAATAAATTCATCGCCTTCTTGGGAACAATGAAAGCCGTAGATATGTCGCTTTCAATTTCTGATAGCGTGTATTTAACTAATTTGTGCGCATCAGTTGCAACACTAATCATCTTACCGAAATCAATTTGAAGGTAAACGCCCGTCATAGCAGGACGTAATTCGTCGGTGCTTGTCGCAAAGAGGGTCTTGGCAATGATGCGGCTCATAGCAGGTGCAGAAACGCTGATGCTATCTACCGAATCTGCCTCTGGTAGGCGTGGAAAATCCTGTCCGCTTTCTCCCGCTAAGCGATACTTCCCGTAGGAAGAAGTGATCTCAATGCTGTTGTTTTCTTCTGAAATATTGAATGTGATAGGCTGTTGCGGTAGTGCTTTTAGGGTATCTAACAAAATTTTAGCAGGAATAGCGACTACGCCATCCGTGTCTGCCATCACCTCGATTTGTGTGATAATGGAGGTTTCCAAATCGGTCGCAGCAATAGTGAGATTTTCGCCCGTGACTGTAAATAGAAAATCTTCTAATATCGGTAGAACTGGATTAGAAGGAATTACTCCCCCAGCAATTTGCAACTTATTCAATAATTCGGAAGACGAGACACTAAATTTCATGTTCTTATTAGCTTAAGAATGAAAAAACAATAACTTCCGATTCTTGGAGCTAATCTTTTGCTCCCAGATTCCACCAAAAAGCCTCATCGTCCGTACGGATGCTTACGTTTTTTGATGAAATCTGGAAACAAAATATCTAACTCAAAAACCTCAATTTATTATTTCATCATTCCTTGGTTGTCAATTTGATTGGACGCACGCAAAGTAGTACGTGCTTCATCGCAAAGATATAATTAGAATACTTAAATGAAAGATCAATTACTAACAAAATGTTGAAAAGCGAGCAGCTTTTTCTTACTTTTTTCCCCAATTCTGGAATCTTTCTCTTTATTTTGACTTACATTTGCGCCCAATTTGGAAAATCAGGCTGATTTTTATGGCAAAGCAGGTTATTTTTCAGGATTTAGGTGCGATTTCTTACAAAGAAGCTTGGGATTATCAGCAACTACTACTAGAAAAAGCTACAGCACGCAAGCGATCCAATCGTGGCTTACTACCTTCTGATGAACACTATCAGATACCTCACCACTATCTACTCTTCTGCGAACATCCACCCGTCTACACATTAGGCAGAAAAGGAGATTTAGCGCACTTATTACTCGACGAGCAAGGACTACAAGACGAAGGAATAGAATTTTACAAAATCAATCGAGGAGGCGATATTACGTATCACGGTCCAGGACAATTAGTGGTTTATCCTATCTTTGATTTAGAGTCTTTTTTTACGGATGTACATCGCTATGTACGTACCTTGGAAGAAGTCATCATTAAAACCTTGTCCATCTACGGTCTGGAAGGCTACCGAGAAAAAGGCTACACGGGCGTTTGGTTGAAGGAAACACAAGTGCTACCCAAACGGAAAATATGTGCAATTGGCGTACATTTAAGTCGCTGGGTGACCATGCACGGATTGGCTTTCAATGTACATCCAAATCTTAAACATTTTAATCATATTGTGCCATGCGGCATACAGGACGAAGATAAAGCAGTGAGCAGCTTAGTCTTAGAACTCAATCGCTCGATAGATATGGTAGAAGTAAAGGAAAAGGTGAAAAATGAGTTTGCTAAGCAGTTCGACTTTGAATTCGCTCCGTCAACAACATCAAAATGAAATTACATCGCATGAAAGCAGATATACCACAACGAAAAGTAAAGGATTTGGCAATTGCCGTTGTGCCGAGAAATGATGAGGCAGACGAATTGTGGGATACTTACCTCATCAACCTTAAAGAAGTCGCTATTAAAAGTGTCTTAATCAGTTCAAAAGGCTACGGTAGATTGAATGGTGAAGAGATGAAAACGACTACGCTTCGCCACTTCTTCGAAGAAATTGGGCCGCGCCAAGTCGTTCAAATTGAGCCAATTCAAACCAAGCTTTTCGATCTCACCAACGAATACTGGGTCTCTTTCGTGGAAAAAGATTATATGTACGACAAAAAGTACATCTTTGTCATTGGGAGCATTGATATTTCCAATTTTACGACTATTCCGCTCGTCAGAAAAAAAGGCGTGATGATCCGATAAGAACTACTGTTCGAGAGAATCATTTTGGAAAAGAGCGCAATGGGGAACTTACAATCGTCCGTAAGAGTTAGTGGAAGCACAATAATAGTTTATGAATTTCCTACTCATTACTGGACCGCCTGCCGTTGGCAAAATGACGGTAGGTCAGCACTTGGCAAAAAAGCTGGATTATAAGCTCTTCCACAACCACCATTCTATTGATTTGACCCTCAACTTCTTCCAATGGGGAGCAGCAGAATTCAAGCAAATTAACGAGGGTATACGTCAGTTGATCTTCAAAACGGTGGCGGAGAGTACGCAGCTCAAAGGTTTTATTTTTACCTTGGTTTGGGCATTTGATCACCAGTCAGACTGGGACTATGTCCAAGATTTGAAGAGACGCTTCGAGTAAAATGGCTGGAACTTCCACATCGTAGAGCTGTACGCTCCGCTGTCTACGCGCCTGCTACGCAACAAAACTGAAAATCGTCTCTTGCACAAAGCTAGCAAGCGCGACCTTGTGCAATCCGAGAAGAATCTGCTTGAATTGGAAGCGGGTTATCAAATGAGTACAGATGGCGAGCTGGTCAAGGAACAGAATTACCTCCGTATAGATACAACAGAATTGTCAGTCGCTGCTACTACTGATCGAATCATAGAAACATTCGACTGGAAGTGATATTCATGCTGAGTATTATGGCTAAAAAGGTAAGGTTATACATCGTCATTGTTTCCTACGACGGCAGCTTACTCAGAACACATTTACACCTTCCGATCTACGACTCACCTCCCACTTTACTGCGCTCACTGCATTCGATCCTTTCGTTTTCATTCACCGAGCTTAGATTTGCACCTGTTATTCAAATTTTCACAACTCAATATTTAAAACGAATGAAAACGACGATCAAATTATTTGCACTATGTATGACCTGCCTCTTTTTCACCCATACGAATGCACAAACTTACGTAGGACTCAACCTAGGATTGAGAGGCTCTAGTGTCAGTGCGATTACGGATGAAGTCAATGCAGAATTTTTAGTACCAATTGTATCCTTTACCGTAGGTGCGAAACTGGAACACCACCTCAGTCGAAGATTCATTGTTCAGACGGGGATAGATCTAAGTGCTAGAGGATTTGGTATTGAAATCATGGAAAACGAAGCAGAATATTTCTATGAAGAACGCTTTGGTTACGTGGATGTACCTTTAGCTTTAAAATTTCACGCTGGCAGCGATAAATTTGGGTTGAACTTGATGGCTGGCACTACGCTAGGTTTTGCATTGGGCGGACAAAGTAACAGTTACGTTGCCTTGAGTACGGAAGAAGATAAAGTTAGAGAAGAAGTTAGTGAAAGTATAGATTTTGCAGCTTCGGAATACAGTAAATTCAATGCAGCTATCTTGCTCGGTACAGGTTTGTATGCTAAAATTGGGAATGCTCGGATTTTCATGGATGTCGCCATGGAAGGAGGACTGACACCCTTAGTGGCAGGTCAAGGAGATAGTCATTTTGTAGGTACGAGTTTCAATACGGGCGTGGTATTTGCACTTGGTGGAAAAGGGGAAAAGTGATGGTGTCTGTGGCGTGAAAGAGATGAATGAGGAAACGCTCTTCATCTCTTTTACGCCTTAAAAAAAATCTGATATGTCAAGCCAGATAAGTTCTAAAACTTAATCACTTTAAAAGACTGCTGATCGGCTAATGCTCGCACTTTCACAAAATAAATACCTTCGGGTAGTTGCTGCATCGGTATTTGTACATTAGCTAGGTTATCGGTTTCCCAATTGTATCGCGCTACTTCTTGTCCTTCCATCGAATAGACCAACACCTCTATATCAACGTCTACACCCAAAACACTAGCATCTTGTTCCGATTTCAGAAAAAGATCACCTGAAGATGGATTGGGATAGACAACAAAATCCTCAAATACCAGCGGAAATCGAATCCCTTCACAACCTTCAAAAGTGCTAAGTTGCCCAAAAGTGGTCTCCGTCACATAGTTATCCGATGCTAGGGCAATTGCTCCTCGTAAATTATTACCTTCTATCTTCAATAAGTTTTCCGCACACTCCGAGTAAAATACGGTATCTGGTAGGATGTCGCCCGCATCATAAGGGACGATACTCATAAAACGATCTCCTACTGCTAGCCCTGCGGTAGATCGAATACAGTTTGCACCATTGCCACTTCTGATGAAAAAGTCGATGCCCACCAAGTTTTCGTTGGTTGCACGCTGGTAAGTAGCGTAAACGCCATCTTCCTGTGTACTCGTAATTTCCAGGAAAACGATGACTTTTTCCTGCTCAAAATCAGTGCCGTAGAGATCGCAAAAAGACATAAAATTACAACTACAAGAGATGCCTAAATGAAGTAATGCCAATAGTACGCTCAGTAGCAATAAAATGGATTTCATAAACGACTTATTTACTCTGCTAGACAAATTTTGATGGAAAATGGTTGGGTTTTGTGGATAAACATGTCGATAATAGCTTGTATATTCGCAGCGGGATTTATGTATGTTGCAACTATTTTTTAAACGTATATCTTGATGAAGATGCTGTAATCAATATACAGTGAATCTCGGAACAAAACGAACTTGACTGTGTGATACGTAAAACGTATTTGCTGTATCACAAAAATATTAGAAGTCTAATAGAAAATTTCAGATGCGTACGAGTCTTAGTAACGGACAAAAAATAAGTTCCTCATTTTGACCGAGCAGATTTTGTTCTGCTATAAGGCGAAAAACGTAGGCATCCTTTTGGCTAGCGAGGCTTTTCAACACAGTAGCAGGACAAAAGATGCCGTCATAAATCGGGAAGTTATTATTTGACCGTTACTTAGTATTCATTTGAAATAAAAATCAACAATAACATGAAAGTATTTAGTTTACTAGCCCTTTGCTTTGTCATTATCCAATTTTCTTGCGCACAAAAAGCACTGCCACCGGAAGCTACGGAGGTTTGGGAACCTGTCCCACGCGTAGTGACACCCGGACAAAACAGTGCTGCTCCTTCAGATGCGATTGTTCTCTTTGATGGTAAGGATTTCAGTGAGTGGGAACACTTAGACGGTAAAGCAGTAGCATGGAATATCGAGAAAAATGCTATGGTAGTAAAGCCAAAATCTGGGAATATTCAGACCAAAAAAGAATTTGGGGACATGCAGCTACACATCGAGTTTAGAACGCCAGCAAAAGTAGATGGAGAAGGGCAGGGTAGAGGCAACAGCGGCGTATTCTTACAAAAACGCTACGAAGTGCAAGTACTGGACAACTACAACAACAAAACCTATCCCAATGGTCAAGCAGGTGCATTGTATAAGCAAACCATGCCCTTGGTGAATGCTTGTCGTCCTCCTGGCACATGGCAGCAATATGACATTATCTATCGCGCCCCTCGTTTTAATGAAGATGGAATGAAAATTGCCTCTGCTTATGTCACGGTGATTCACAATGGGGTTTTGATACAAAATCATACCGAAATTAAAGGCACTACGGAGTATATTGGTCTGCCTAAGAACATCGCACACGGCAAAGCACCTATTATGCTACAAGATCACGATAATCTGACTGCTTTCCGCAATGTTTGGGTGAGGGAGTTGTAAGAGCTTGTTTGGAGCAGGATTGAACTGTAAATCAGTAGTTTACGGTTCTGGCGAAGAAAATAATAGCGACTTTATCGGGATAAACGAGCGATTATTTTCAAA
>JBCDKV010000005.1:0-21145 GCA_038746215.1 Bacteroidota bacterium
CTGCCCAAACTGAATTGGACAGTTGCCGAACAGGAACAAGTGTTGCATAAAAATCCAATTGCCGCCTTTCAGATTGAGATTTTGAGTAAAGATGAAACAATAAATTGATACCATGACAAAGAAAAGAAAGATCGTAAACTATCCTAACATCAAAGTAAGCTATCCTAACATCAAAGTAAGCTATCCTAAAACTGAGATTGTCGAACAGGAAGATGAGTACTTTGGCACGAAAGTGAAAGATGTTTATCGCTGGTTGGAAGATGATCGCTCCGAAGCAACGGAGGCGTGGGTGAAAGCACAGAACGAGGCGACGGCTGCTTATTTAGCGCAGATTCCTTATCGAAAAGCCATCGAAGACCGCTACGCGACGCTCTTTGATTATCCGAAACTCTCCTCTCCCTTCAAAGCGGGCGACTACTATTTTTTCTACAAAAAAGAAGGCTTGCAAAATCAGTATGTCATTTATCGACAAAAAGGACTGGACGGAGCAGCAGAAGTTTTCATTGATCCAAACGAAATGAATGCAGCGGGAACAACTTCCATTGCTCTAGTAGGCTTCTCCAAAGATCATAAGTATGTAGTTTACAGCCGTTCGGATGCTGGCTCGGATTGGTCGAATTTCTTCGTGATGGACGTAGCAACCAAAGAACAGCTATCAGATCATTTGGAATGGGTAAAATTTTCGGGTGCAGCTTGGTACGAAGATGGCTTTTTTTACAGTCGCTATCCAAAACCAGCAGGTTCTGAGTTGTCCACCAACAATCAGTACCACAGCGTTTACTACCACAGATTGGGAACAGATCAAAGCGAAGATCAACTGATCTACCGCGACGAAGCGCATCCCGATTACTATCATTTCACCACGATTTCCGAAGACAAAGCCTACCTGATTTTATACGTCCAACCAGGAACAGATGGTTTTGCCACCTACTACAAAAAACTTGGAACGGATGATGAATTTACGATTTTATTCGAGGGCTTTGCCAATAAGAGTAGCATTGTGCATCATTTGGGTGACGGTAAAATGCTGGTGATCACCAATATAGATGCCCCAAAGTATCGCTTGATCGAAGTAGACGTGCATCATCCAAGCCCCGAAAACTGGAAGGACATCATTCCAGAAAATGAAGATTTACTCCAAAGCGTCAGTACAGGCGGTGGACAGCTTTTTGCTAATTATTTAAAAGATGCGACAGATCGTTACTATCGCTTAAATTATGATGGGAGCGAAAAAAGAGCAATTGAATTGCCAGGTTTGGGAAGTGCAGGTGGCTTCAGCGGAAAAGAAGCCGACCAAACGCTCTTTTATAGTTTTACTTCTTTTACCAATCCACCTACTATTTTTAAATACGACGTAGCTAGTGGAAAAAGTGAACCTTTCTACCAAACAGCACTACAATTTGAACCTACCAATTACGTAGAAAAGCAAATCTTCTACACCAGCAAGGATGGCACAAAAATCCCAATGTTCATCGTCCACCACAAGGATTTAGCATTGGATGGTAATAACCCAACCTACCTTTATGCCTATGGTGGTTTTAATGTCAGCTTATCTCCTTTTTTCAGTTCTTCAAACCTGATTTTACTAGAAAATGGTGGTATTTTTGCGATGGCGAATCTGCGGGGCGGTGGAGAATATGGCGAAGAATGGCACAAGGCGGGTATGCTACTGAACAAGCAAAATGTATTTGATGACTTTATCGCAGCAGCTGAGTACTTGATCGCTAAAAACTATACCAATCAAGAAAAATTAGGTATGGCTGGTGGTTCAAATGGCGGACTCTTGGTGGGTGCAGTGATGACTCAACGTCCCGATTTATTTGCGGTAGCTCTTCCAGCCGTGGGTGTGATGGATATGCTACGCTACCATAAGTTTACGGTAGGCAAAGGCTGGATTCCTGAGTATGGTAGTTCAGAAGCTAGTGCAGCAGATTTTAAAAATTTACTAGCCTATTCTCCTTTACACAATCTCAAATCGGACGTTAATTATCCTGCTACTATGGTGACGACTGCCGATCACGATGATCGAGTGGTACCCGCTCACTCATTCAAGTTCGCAGCTCAACTGCAACAATCTCACGCAGGCGATGCGCCAGTTCTAATTCGCATAGATACGGATGCAGGACATGGTGCAGGTAAGCCGACCGCCAAAGTCATCGCAGAGGAAGCTGATAAGTGGGCGTTTTTCTTTTACAATACCAAATCTTCTTTGAAATACTGAGTGGTAGGTGAGAACAGAGGAGGAGAATTGGGCTTATTTATCTGAATACAAAAATAATTAGTCTTCTCTTTTGGAAAGACCTTGGGAGCAGCAATGAGTTTGATTTTGATGACGTTTAGAAAAACCATCGAAACCAAACCCATTGCTGTTCGAGGAGCTTCTCGCAGACAAAATCATAATGTCTGGCGGGCAGAATAAGCTGATTAATTGGCCACAGAAAAGCGTGCATTCTCCACACGTCCTTGCTGTATCGTTTTAAGCATATAAATACCTGTAGCGAGTTGGGGCAATTGCAAATTGATTTGGTTACTTCCTGTGGCAACACCCATCTGCTGCTCTAGTAACAATGCTCCTTTTAGATCGAATATCTGTATCTGAATTTTAGTATCTTCTGCGCCCCAAACCGATAGATTAAGTTCGTTACCATCGGTAGGGGATGGATATACTTTTAGCGGCTGTTTTAGCGCACTACTGCGTCCTGCAATTTGATTAGCGTTACTGCCTGAACCCTCACAGCGGAAGCTAATGGGCGTTCCGAACAAGCAATCTGAAAAAGTGGCGCTAACGGTAGTTTCCGTGACGGGATCACCACCGCCACTGCCATAAGCAATATCTAAACTTACGTCTAAATCGACGTCGCTTCCACCATTTCCATCTTCTTCCAATACGGCAATGCGTAGTCCATCTGGATTCGGATCGTAGCCGTCTAAATCATTTTCATTGAAGATAAAAGTGCCGTTCTCGCCCGAACGCACCAACTTGATTAAATCCCTACTGTTGGCAGGTACGAAATACATTCTGAATCGGCCGCTACTGCCAGTATAGCCACTCACATTGACTCTTATGGTATAACTGGGAGTCTCATTATTGGCGCAAGCCAAGCTATTTTCTTTCAAAATCGCTACTCGAAGTGGGTCGCCTTTGTAGGAGGAATTAGCATAGGTGAAGCTTCCTGCGCAATTATTAGCAGTGCCACCACCACCAGTGCTTGTCGTTGTTGCTACACCTACGAAAGGAGTTGCAAAATAGGTTGCACCAGCCGTTAGATTAGCACAGTCTACTTCCAGTCCACTACCCAACTGGTCGGACTGAAAAATGACGCTGGCATCACCAGCAATAGCACTACCATCATTGGCTGGATTGATCGTAGCATCGTTCAAGCGATTATTGAGCGAATTCGGACCGACCACTTTTTCAATCATATTTTTATCCCTAGATATCCACCACATTACTTCTTCGTTACTTGCCAACGTAGGATTAGTAGTACTAATTGGAATGGTATTGATACCGTTGGTAAAAGTGTAATCTGTTGCACCGACAGTTTCGCCTGGCAGTGGATTATCACAATTGTCATTACCCCCACCGTTATCGTTGCCGCCACCATTATCACCACCGCCACTGCCTTCACCAATCTTTAAGGTGACAGGTATTTTACATGGTGGATCACTAATCGCATTGACTTCAGACAGATAGAAGGTGTGAGTACCTGTACCATTGACATAGGGACTTGGGTCGAAGGTGCTAGAACTGCGAATCACTGCTTGGGCATCACTATCGTTCTCGTTCAAATACCAATTGAAACAATCGACATCATAAGATGAACCATCGAAGGTAGTGTGCGTACGACCAGCCACAAAAGTCGGGATAGCGTCACCGGAGCCAATTTCTTTCTCGTAGTCTCCTCTGCTTAAAAAGTACTGATCGGGTTCTTGTATGCATATGTGATTTCGACAAGTTCTAGCAATCCTATTCATTTTGTAGTACTGGCAAGGTGTTAGATGTTGTCGGCACTCGAAAGCATTGTAAGTCGCAATATTATAGGAAAGAATAGTAGAAGTATGCTGGTCAATTTCTGTTCCTTCATCGGGGTGTATCTCGAGTTCGTGTCCATTCACACAGCGGTAGTTAGACATATTGAAGCTACAATCATTGTTTTGGTAACACAAATCATCCGTTCCGCGCTGGCAACTTTCATCGCATCTGTATTCTAAAGCAGCACCTGGCCAAGTGTCGCATATTCCATCACCGTGTGTCAGACAATCGCTATTGTTGAGTGCGCCATCAGGGAAACCGACCTTTACATTGGCGTATTCTTCCAAATCCCAATGCGGATGATAAATCCCAAAATAGTGAGAAACATCGTGTAGCATAGAAGAAGGATTTACGCTCACGCTGTATTTCATAATACCGTAATCCTTTGGTGTTGGCAATTTATCAATGAAGCCAAGCGGGCCACAGCAGCCGTGATTATTATTGAATCCGCCCACCCAGTAAAGGTTGATGACGTTCAATTTATCGTAGGCATTGATTTGGGTTTCGTCATTGATGCCATCGCTTCCATTTCTGTTGGGATCTTTGCCCCATTTGTTGAAATAAAAGTCGTACATATCGCAGTCTGTGATGCGAGTGCGCTCTACTTCCACCAACTCTATATTGGCATTTGCCAAAATTTCATTCAATTCTGTAAAACGATCATTAAGGTCTTGGTCGTCTAATGGACGAAACCCACTACCCGTTTCAGTGAAATTATCTCCGCTCCAGTTCGGACATTCAAAAATGACATTTCGCAAAGCAAAACGGTATTTTCCACCGTTACAGGACATCAAATTGTTGTTGATGGTACAAGCAGGATCGGCATTATCTGTACTGGGACTGCTGTTGGGATTCCAGCCAGGTGTTCCATAGCCCTCATCCACTTCTGGGCAGACTGCTCCATTTTTTTCCAGTGCGCGCAGACCATCTTCTATATCATCTTCGGCGTGGAAACCTTCAAAAGTACCAGCAGCCATCTTGCGCTCTACTGCTGCTTTCCAGAGCAAATAATTTTCTGATTGCTGTTGTGCCTCAATGTTAAATGGCAAGACAAATACGAATAGAATAAGGCAAAGTATGTAGTGTCTCATCATGTTGTCTAGGTAATTCTTAATAGTAACTATCTAAGAGCTTGCTTATTAGATAGTTACATCCGATTAATGGTTAGTAATGAAAAATTAATTGTCATAATTTTGTACTCCATTCGAAGCACGAGGGCGCGAAAGAAGTAGGATTTATCTTATTGACTAGTGGTATTTTGTGATTATATTTTATCAGGATAAGTTTTATCCTCAATCAAATGTAGTAATGAGTCTATTGAAATCGGAAAGTGGGAAAGTCAGGTTTTTAAAGTGATAACAAATATCTTCGCGTAAAGATATATTAAAAATCTTTAATTTGATTTTATATAGGCACAAATAACAAAAAAAAGCAAGCTGGTCGTCAGCTTGCCCCTTTCATTACCTTAAAATTATGATCACTTCTTATACCTTAAGAATAAATTGTGAGTGCTAATGTTCAAAAATAATTTAAAAAATGTTGATTGTAATTTGATACACTCAACATAGTACGATGCCCTCACACAAACTTTAGCACTAAGGTACGCAAAGTTTTTCTCTTTTGATGAATTTGACCCAAACATTATTTTGACATAGTTCACAAAAAACTGATAATCAATTAGATGCAATATTACACGATTTTCTCAACCATTCCCTATATGAGAACACTTTACAAAAGTTAAGGGTGGCTTAAGGCATTGTTACTTTTGTAATACCAAAGTATCTAGCTGAGTTCACTAGAAAGTGATCTTAGTATTGGACACATCCATTATATATTGTTGTTTGCTTGCTTCGTAGTTCAGCCGAACAATATTCTTTTGCTTTTCAAATTGTTCTAGCATGATCGTATTCTGTACCTCAACTTCTTCAAACCGCTCCATATCAGTCAATAGAAAACTGATTTCAAATACTTCTTCGTTAGATTCAGCAGCAAAATAGAATAGCTCCTGCTTTTCCCCTTTAATACTTAGCTTGAAATGTTGATTCAGATAGCGAATCACTTCATCATCGTATCGTCGATCCGTAGGGTCGTTTAGCAGCGGTAATGCTGTAGCTAGCGCAAGATCATCCGTGAAGAGGCGGAAACTAATGAGTGCAGTAGCATCAGCAGCCTCGAACTCGATGGTACACAAGCTCAATCTGACATCGTGCGCAAATGTAGCACTACCCAGATAAAGTGCAAGCAGTAATTGATACAGCATGTTTAAAATTAGTCTTTTACGAAGTTTTTAGGTAAATACCCAATCGACCATAGAAAATTGGGTACAATGAGAGGCAAGCTTATATTTGCCCGTCATCATATACTCGATTGAGTACTTACGTTCTAGTACCTTGTACTTGCTACTTTGTACCGCCCTGATCTATAAATCCTTTTATCCAACCGCTGATTTTTTTAAACGCGCACTGTATTTCTTGCGAAATTTGGTGACTTTCGGCGTAATCACAAACGTACAATAAGAATTTCGATCACCCACTTTTGCGTAATAGTCATGGTGATAACTTTCTGCCTCGTAAAATGCTTCCAAAGGAGCTAGCTGCGTAACAATAGGGTCATCCCACATTTTTGGCGCAACCGTTTGAATGGATGCTTCTGCGGTTTGTCGCTGCGCTTCGTCGTGGTAAAAAATAACCGAGCGGTATTGTGGCCCACGATCATTCCCCTGCCGATTTAGGGTAGTAGGGTCGTGCGCAGTCCAAAACATTTCTAGTATTTCTGCATAGGTAATGACGCTAGGATCAAATTTGATCTGTACCACTTCGGCGTGTTCCGTTGTACCACTACAAACCGTCTTGTAATCGGCGGTTTCTTTTTTGCCCCCCGAGTAACCAGAAGTGGCGGAAATCACACCTTCCACCGCATCAAAGACCGCTTCTACACACCAAAAACAACCGCCACCTAAGGTTGCCGTTTCTATATTTTGACTCATAAATAGTATTATTGATTTGATTTTGTGCTTACGAAATTTTCACTCCGCAAAGCCGTTTGTAAAACCTCTATATCAACGATAAGTTCAAATGTTTACAAATACTGTTTTGCAACTCATGGACTCACCAGTTTGATTTTAACAATATCAGGCTTTGGAGCAATCAGCGAGCAAAAAGTTATCATATCTTAAAAAATTATATCCTTTGATTTCAGAGGTCAAGCGCACAAATCAAATACCTTTGGATATTTAAAACCCTAATTTTCCCCTCCAAACCAAACTTTGAGTAATGTATATGACTTTCTATTCTATGGATTAGATACTTGCGAAGTATAAGAAACTAGGTATTGAGCAAGGTGTTCAAAAATGTAGCAGCTAGGTGCACGGTTTTTTCTCACTATGATAAGGCTATTGCTCCACTTAGACGCCTTAATTTATTTACATAATTAATAAACCACATAAGAACACATAAGAACATATAAGAAGCTAGCTAGATAATATTAAATATGATAAATTAATAGTATGTGTTAATACTAATCAGATATTAAATTATATCCACTTAGATGCCCTTATATGCCTTAGTAACTATCAAATAATAACTTCCCGATTTATGACGGCATCTTTCGTCCTGCTACTGCGTTGAAAAGCCTCGCCAGCCGAGAGGATTCCTACGTTAGACTCAGAAAAGGGAACCCTTGCATCCCTTTTGCTGAGTAGTATCAGAACAAAATCTGCTCGGTCAAAATGTGGAACTTATTATTTGTTCGTTACTTAAATGGTTAATACAGACCACCTAAGAATATCTGAGAACATATAAGAAGACCTTAATAACCTGAGATTGCCGACCCAATACTTTGTACCTAACACTTCGCACAGCCCTAGTTATGAAGTTATGAATCTATCATTTACCCAATTTCAATAAACATATATATTTATGAATATAGATTTAGAAAGCATTTGGCAGACCGCTGCGACCCTATTCACCACTTACGCCATCAATATAGTTGGTGCCATTTTGACCCTCATCATCGGTTTCATTGTAGTCGGATGGATTACACGACTGGTGAAAAACCTCATGGAGAAAAAGAAAGTAGATATTTCCTTGCAGAGTTTCATCGCTTCCTTCGTCAATATCGGGCTAAAAGTCTTGCTGCTGCTCAGTGTGGCGAGCATGTTTGGTATGGAAGTGACGTCCTTCGTTGCTGTTTTTAGTGCCTTGGCTTTCGCCGTAGGTTTAGCCTTACAGGGCAATTTATCCAATTTTGCCAGTGGTGTACTCATACTTATTTTCAAGTTCTACAAAGTTGGGGATTTCATCAAAACGCAAGGCAACGCAGGTACGGTAAAAGACATTCAAATCTTCCACACCGTACTGCAAGGCTTAGATAATCGTATCATCATCGTTCCCAATGGTGGTATCACGAGCAATGCCATCGAAAATTTTACGGCACAGGGTAGTCGTCGCCACGATTTGCGAGTAGGTGTAAGTTACGATGCGGATATTGATCAGACCAAGGCAGTGATAGAAAAAGTCATCAAAGACACCCCCAATGTAGACCTAGAAGCTGGCTACGATGTGTTTCTGAATGAACTTGCAGATAGCTCCGTTAATTTTGCCGTGCGGTTCATGACCAAAAATGAAAATTTCTGGCCTGCTTATCGCTACTTCATGGAGCATATCAAAAAAGAACTAGACAAGGCTAATATTGCTGTACCTTATCCTCAAATGGATGTGCATTTGCACAAGACGGATGTTTAGAAGCTCCGCTCAAAAACCTTTGGGAATAATTGTCGCGCGATCTCAAGCACTTTACTGAATTTGAAAAGTTTAGTGCCTCTTCACGGCATAACACAGAGAATTTTACCCGTTATTCGCTTAAATACCTATCTTGCCTACTCAAAATTGAGATAAAGTTATGAGCAAAATCGCAAGGCGAGATAGGTATATCTTTAAATGCACAATCAGTGTACTGATCTGGCTGTTCTGCTATTTAGGTATAAATGCTCAAAGTACGGATTCACTGCTGCTTAGCTTTCAGCAATTGGGAGAAGTAGATATTCAAAATTTAGATGATTTAGAATTTCAGAATACACTTTCTGGTAGTAGAACACTCAGTCAAGTAGAAAATCTACCCTATACCGTCTACATCATCACCAAAGAACAAATTCAGCAGTTTGGCTACGTGACTTTAGTAGACATTTTGAAAGCAGTACCAGGTATTCGTGTCTCACAACCCGGCACAGGTTTAGATGGCGAAACCTTCATCATGCGCGGCTTATTGGGCAATCAATACGCCAAAATTTTAGTGAACGATCTACCCGTTCAGCCAACGGCAGCGAGGAGTATGCCTATCGGAGCGCAACTACCCATTCAACAGGCAGAACGCATCGAAATTATTTTCGGACCAACGCCAGGATTGTATGGTGCAGATGCGATGGCGGGCGTCATTAATATCATTACCGAAGAAACCGAACGCCCATTTTTTGTGCAATCGAACGTCGCACTGGGCACACAAGGCTTCCAAAATTTGAGCGTTTCCTTGGGTGGTAAGCTGGGTAGGGATAAAAATGTCGTCAAATTCAATATTTTCGGAAGCTATACCGAGTTGGAAGATCGTCCCGTAGTTTTTGATCGGGATAGCCTATACAATCCATTGACTTATGCGGATGCAGATAGAACCTATCAACGCTTTCCCAACTATATTACGAATCAACGCAATCCACAAAATGCGATCATCAGAGCTTTCCCACACAATAGTGAGAGCATCGGAGCGAGGCTAAAATATCGAGAATTTCATATCGATTTTGAGCAAATGAGTCGCCAAGATCACAGCGCATTGGGACTGAATCCAGTCAGTGTTTCGCTGGCTAATCCACTAAATTTTACGGGCGAGACCATTACCCGCATCAATACGGGTTGGGCAAAGCAAATGGAACGCTGGATGTTGCGGATAGATGCTACCAACTTACGTTACGAACTCAATCCACGCACTTCTAACAATTACATCCTGACCACACTAAATAAAAATGTACAAGATTGGGCAAATCGAGATTTAAGCACCGTTGCAGCTTTTGATACGGCTAACTTTGCTGCCTTAGCCGACGATATTTACGAACGCTATTTATCCAGACAACGATACAGCTACGCCAATTCCAGCGACTATTATATTGACCCACTTGTCAATTTCCAAGTTAACGAAAAACTAGACCTCAGTTTAGGTAGTAATATATTGATCTCCACGAATCAGCCTTTTGTCAATTATCTTTCTTTGCCAGTAAATGACGAACAGGTGCGCCAAAATGTAGACAGCGATGCGGTCATTCCTGATGTAGAAAAATTCAACAATATTGGGCTGTATGGACAGGCTTATCTTAGTCTGAAGAAATGGAGTATATTAGCTGTAGCACGCTATGATCAGCACAGCCAATTTGAAAAAGACCAGTTCAGCAGAAGCCTTGCAGGAACTTACAATTTGACGGAAGACCTCAGTGCAAGAATTTCTTTCAGCAGTGCTGCTAGGACGCCTTCTTCTTATTTTACCGCTAATTCCATACGAATCGTGACGAGTCCAGATTCTGCTTGGTTTGAGTTGGCAACACCCAATTTGAGTAGAGAACGCAATAATTCTTTTGAAATCGGGATGCGTTTTGGACAGGCAGATCGTTTTAACTCTGATCTTACTTACTTCCGAACGAGGACGACCAACTTATTGAGCTTTGGAATCACCGAAAGTATTGATAATCCGTTAGTTTTGCTAGCTGCTTACGGCAACGATCCCGATGCTTTTGTGATTATTCGTGGTTTTCAGGGACGCTTTGGCTTTAGTCCTTTTCAAGGAACGGACGGCTTTATCAACTTCCAATTTGCTAGAGGCGAAGAAATGCTTCCGCGTGACGGTGGTCGTATCGAAAGAATCCGAGGACAAGGAAAGTGGACTTGGCAAATGCGATTTTTGACTAAATTCAGCAATCGCTGGTTTTTACAGTCCATCCACACTTTTTCGCAAGAATGGGTCAGCAGAAACCTAAGCCATGCAACAGATTTAGAGATGACAGCAAACAATAAATATATTATTCCAGGCTATTATAATTTAGATTTGACTTTACGTTACCAATTGAGCGATGAATTTCAAGGTTTTGTTCAAGTATTCAATGTTTTCAATAAAAGATATGCTGGTATAGCCGCTGGAACACCCGATAGTGATCTGCTTTTTAATCCACAAGCTTTGCGAACTTTCCGAGTCGGACTGAATTATAGAATGCGATGAGTCGAGTATACCGCTACATATGGTGCTGTTTGCTGTTCGGTAGTCTAACTACTGGTATTGATCTATTGGCACAAGCTCCGACTGAAAATGTCTTGAAGATAGATGCCTTATTGTTGGATGCGGAGCAATTATCCGTCTCAGATTCTGCTATCCTACTCACGACAGAAGCTCTACTTTTAAGCGAAAAAGAAGACTATGACCAAGGCACAATTGGAGCTAGAAAACAGTTAGCTAGACTGTACATGGAACAGGGTAATTTTGCCGAAAGCCTCAGAAATCTTTTGCAAGTACTCCCGCTCTTGCAGTCAGAAGATCGGCAGCAAGATCGCTACGAAGTCTATTTAGAAATAGGTGATCTTTACGCAAGAGAAAAACTGTACGAACAAGCTTCTACTTATTTCTCGAAGGCACGACAATTGGATGATAATATTGTGGTATGGGAACGTATGGCAGCCAATCACGTTCAGGCAAGTGAGCTCGAAGCGGCATTAACGATACTTCGTGAAGTCTATGAATACTACGAAACCAAAGGCGATTATAACGGAAAGGTGCTTACCCTAGAAAAGCAAATCAATAGCTATCTAGGGCAAGAAAATTATGAGGCGGCTCTGGAGCGCAATAAGCAGTTATTAACATTAGTGAAAAGAGAAGGCGACGAACGCGCCCAAGCAGTGGCTTATAATAATCTCGCTTACAACTACACCAAACTCAATCAGCCCGAAAAAGCCTTAAAAAATTTTCAAGAAGCGAAAATTACAAATGATAACATATCAGAAAGTGCTATTTTAGATATCAATATAGCTATTTGCTATTACAATATGGGACTTTTTGATGAGGCAATTAGCAGCCTCACATCTGCACAGATTAATATTCCAAACGAAGATGTAAAAAGACAATGCGCTGCAAATCAGCTCATGGCAAAAATGTACCTCAATAAAAAAGATTTATACAATGCTGACTTTTACAATCAGTTGGCAATAGAAAAAGCAGAATACGCCAATTCAGCAGAACAAATGAGCAGTACCTATCGGCAAGCGGGTCTCATACATGAAAAGCTATACGAATTTGAAGAAGCCCTTCGTTACTACACGCTGCATCTCTCCATCCAAGATTCTCTAAAAACGGTAGAAAAACTACGGCAGCAAGAACTTTTGCAACAACAATTGGCACTAGAAAGAGCAGAAAAAGAGATTAAGCTGTATCAGGTTAGAGAGGCACTGCAAGATGCAGAACTGAAAAGAGGAGATGAAGCGAGGCGTACTTTACAATTAGAACGCGATAATTTAGAGCTACAAGCCAAAGAAGATCAAGATCGCAGGATATTAGCAGAAAAAGAAAAAGAATTGCAAGCTACGCTAGCACTTTCCAGAGAACGTGAAAATAGACAACAGCTCTTGCTACTACAAGAACGCTTGCGAACCGAAGCACAAGAAAGAACGGTCGCTGAATTGGAGCAACAGCAGATGGAGCAACAAATGAAATTGGAGCAAGCCGAAAAAGAAGAGGAGTTGCAACAGCGAGAAATTGAAGCCTTGGAACAGTCCAAAAAGCTAAATGAACTGAAAATTCAAAATCAACAACAACTCACCTATGGCATAGTAGGCGGTCTGTTACTCGTTTCGCTCCTTATTTTTCTCAATCTCTATCGTTCTCGCAGAGCCAACAAAAGATTGTCCCAGAAAAATCGAGAGATTGACGAGCAAAGAGCAGCAGCCGAACATGAACGTCAAAAATCAGACGATCTGTTGCTGAATATCCTACCAGAACCTACTGCTATCGAACTTAAAGAAAAAGGAAGCGCAACCCCAAAGAAATACGATCTAGCCACCGTTATTTTCACCGACTTCAGTGGCTTCACCAGTATTTCAGAGCAACTCAGTCCAGAGCATCTCATCGACGAACTCAGCACTTGTTTTTCTGCCTTCGATGACATCATAGAACGCCACGGATTAGAAAAAATTAAGACGCTGGGCGACGGCTACATGTGCGCAGGTGGCGTCCCAATACCCGACCGAGATAATCCCGTCCGATCAGTGCGCGCTGCTTTAGAGATGCTAGCATTCATGGAGAAAAATATTGCTCGCAAGAAATCCGAGGGCATTCCCTATTGGCAAATGCGGGTAGGTATTCATTCGGGCGAACTCGTTGCAGGTGTAGTTGGCAGCAAAAAATTTGCTTACGACGTCTGGGGCGATACCGTAAACATTGCCAGCCGTATGGAAAGCAATGGCGTCAGTGGCAAAATCAATATTTCCAAAACCACCTACGAACTCATCAAAGATCATTTCGATTGCACCTATCGCGGCACTTTCGAGGTGAAGCATAAGGGAGCGGTGGAGATGTATTTTGTGAACGAATAAGCACACAAACTTGACGCCCGAAACGTACCTATCTTTCATACCTTGACCTACCTAATATCCCGCAATAACTATACCTAACGATGAGTATTGCAACATCCAATACTAAAATTTACCTTTGAGGTGCAAATGTCATTTTTTTTCAATCTAAAAAAGGTAAGCAAACTATTGCTCCTACTCGATGGTTAAGAAAGCGATAAGTTTACCTATTTTTTCCAAACGCTAAGACAGAAATTTTATTCAACATGATGGAGGATATCAAAGTGGGTCTATTTTTTGGCTCCGATACTGGAACAACCGAAGCAATCACACAGGATTTCAAAGAACTCTGGGAACTGACAGAATTAGAAGTTATCGAAGCTTGCGATATGAAAGTCGAAGATTACGCACGCTTCGAGTTTATTATCATTGGACTATCCACTTGGTACGATGGTGATTTACAAAGTGATTTTGAAGATTTCTTCGAAGATTTCAAAACGATAGATTTCACGAATAAAATCGTTGCAATGTACGGTTTGGGCGATCAGTATGGCTACGAAGAATATTTCGTCGATGGCTTGGGAATTTTAGGAAAAGTGATCTTAGAAAACGGTGGTAAAATTATCGGACACTGGCCCATAGAAGGCTATGATTATTCCGAATCGAAAGGGCAATTGAACGATACACATTTCTATGGTTTGGCACTGGATGAAGACAACCAAATGGAAATGACACAAGACCGTTTGGAAAAATGGATTAAGCAGGTAGAAGTAGAGCTGAAAGCGTGTTTTGCTACTGTTGGTTAAACGATAACTTAGTACTTGTTGGAATAAGTTCAGTAATGCGAATTAGATACCGTTCGATAGCTGAACCAGTAGCTCATCAGTTGTAAATTAGGGGTGTACGAATACTCGAAATAAGTCCGAGAAAGCTCCTGAGATCGCGCGGCGAGTATGCTCAATGGGCTTTTATGGTTGGAAACACAAGTTTAAACTCGTGTTTCCGTCTCGCATTCTATCAAAATCCTACCTATTTTCCAATTCTACATTTATGACAATACGAGCAGCAAAACTCGAAGACTTACCACAGCTTGCCCAACTATTTGAAGCCTACCGAATCTTTTATCGAAAGAAACCTAACCTAGCCGCCGCCAAGCAATTCCTAAGCAAACGTATACAAGAAAAGGATTCTGAAATCTACGTCGCAGCATCGGATGAAGGCGATTTGGCGGGTTTCGTACAATTGTATCCGCTGTTTTCTTCTACTCGAATGAAGCGCGTTTGGCTACTCAACGATTTATTTGTCCAATCTACTTTTCGCGGAAAAGGCGTTTCCATTCAACTGATTGAACGTGCCAAACAATTGGTCAAAGACACCAATGCTCATGGCATGTATCTGGAAACAGAGAAGTCAAACGTGATCGGCAATCGTTTATATCCTAGAACAGGTTTTACACTGAACGAATTGGCTAATTATTATGAATGGGAAGCTTAGCTCGACTTTAGCCATTAGCAGTTGGCTATTAGCCGATAGCGTCTAGCTTGTAGTGATTACATTTACTTGCACTCCGTAAAAAAGTACGAGTCTAAGTAAATTTATCGTACTGAATTATAAGCACTTATGATACAATCCAACAGCTAATACAGACTACTGGACATTTTAGATTACAGAATAGGACTGTACGAAGTCTCATTTTTGTTAACATTTTACTTGAAAACAGCCTGAGTCAATGCGAGTAATTTGCATCTTTTTACATCGAACAACATCAAGCTATGAAAGACACCTGGCTACAATTTTGGAACGATAGATACCAAGATCCTGACTATGCTTACGGCAAGCTGCCGAATGTTTTTTTGAGGGAACAACTAGCGCAACTCGCATTCAGTAAAGTCCTTTTTGGAGCAGAAGGTGAGGGTCGAAATGCGGTGTATGCGGCGCAATCGGGCTGGGAAGTCACTGCTTTTGATATTAGCGAAGCAGGTAGACAAAAGGCATTGCAACTAGCGGCTTCGAAGGCGGTAGATATTGACTATAAAGTGGGACGGCTGCCAAATCTTCAATTTGAAAATGCGTCATTTGATCTAATTGTGTTAATTTACGCACATTTTCCACCAAATATAAGATCAACTTATCACCAACTACTCGATCAGTATTTGCGCGTAGGTGGTCACATCATCTTCGAGGGTTTTGGAAAAAATCATCTCGAATATCGAACAAAAAATCCTACAGTGGGTGGTCCAGGTAGCTTGGATATGCTCTTTTCTGTCGAAGAATTGGAAACAGCTTTTCCCAATTATGAGCCTAGCATTTTAAGAGAAGAGGTCATTATGCTCGACGAGGGTAGCAAACACGTAGGACAGGGTTCAGTGGTGCGTTTTGTTGGTCGAAAAACAAGCACATGACTCAGGAAGTACAAGCAATCATCATTGAGGTCATTAAAGTCTTTCCAAGTGTTCTCTTATACCTCATCTTAGGCATACTGCTTTTCAAATTGTATCGCCCATTCAAGGAGCAGTTGCTACCCAAACTAGCTAATTTCAAAGCTTTTGGCATAGAAGTTGGATTCATCAAGGAAAAACTGCAAGCAGCCACCAAAAACTACGGCATCAAATTTAATGACGAAAAAGGGAAAGCATTGCTCAGAAGACTCCAAAACTATGATCGTACGCGAAAAGCACACGTTTTGTGGATAGACGACGATCTCAAAGCAGGCAGAAACGAGCGGAGAATCCTAAATGATATGGGGATTACCTGCTACCAAGTCACCAATTCAGATGAAGCTCTGAAAGAAATTCAAAACGAGTCTTACGACTTGATCGTCTCCGATATTTACCGACAAGATAATCCTTCCGAAGGTGTTGATTTTTTAGAACAACTCGTCGCAAAAAAGATAAGCTTTCCACCTATCATTTTTAGCATCGCCAATTTTCAACCCGAAAAAGGTACGCCACCTTTCGCTTTCGGCATTACCAACCAGCCCGTTGAGTTGTTTCATCTGATTTTGGATGTATTGGAGCGGAAATTGGATTAGTAGTTTTAAGAATGACATTGGGACTGCACGAAGTCCTGTTTTGCCTAAGAGCTTGTTTGGAGCAGGATTGAACTGTAAATCAGGAGTTTGTGGTTCTGACAAGGTGAAAAATTAACTGCATATCTGGATACGGGGTTTATTTTTCATGCAGTCAGGTTCATAAAACATTGGTTTATAGGAAAATAGTGCTCCAAACATGCTCTAACATCTAGTTTGAATATAGCCTAAGTCATTTCAAGAAAATTGCGCAACAAGTATGCCTTGATATCATAACAAAACTTAAACTCACTTTCTATGAACAAACGAAACTTTCTGAAACAAATCGGTTTATTGGGAATGACAACGCCCGTCCTATTCCAAAATTTAGATCGATGGATAAACGAACTTGCCGACCAAACACCAGAAGCTGTCGCTCAAAATGAAGATTTTTGGCTGAAAATTAGGGCAGGTTATCGGCTAAAACCAGATTACATCAATCTGGAAAATGGCTACTACTGCTTCGTGCCACAAGAAACGCTGGAAAACTACATTCACCACATTCGACATATCAATTACGAAGCCTCTCGTTATATGCGTACCGTGCAATGGGAAAATCGAGCCATTGCGCAAGCTAGATTGGCAGAACTGGCAGGCTGCGATCCAGAAGAAATCATTATTACGCGCAATACAACGGAATCTTTGGACACCATCATCGGCGGTTTTCATTGGAAGGCAGGCGACGAAGCAGTGATGGCATCGCAGGATTACGGCGCAATGTTGAATATGTTCAAGCAACAAGAGCGTCGGCATGGCATTGTGAATAAGATTGTTTCTGTGCCAACACATCCCAAATCCGATAGCGAAATCGTGGAACTATATGCCAATGCCATCACGCCTAAAACACGGCTTTTGATGGTTTGCCACATGATCAATATTAGTGGACAAGTCTTACCCGTGCGGAAAATATGCGATATGGCGCATAGTAAAGGCGTGGAAGTGATGGTGGACGGCGCACATGCCTTCAGCCATCTTAATTTTAAAATTTCAGATATTGGTTGTGATTATTATGGCGCGAGTCTACACAAATGGCTCAGTGTTCCTTTGGGAACGGGTATGCTCTACGTGAAAAAAGATAAGATTGCCAATATTTGGCCTATGTTTGCCGCATGGGGCAAAGCAGATGATGATATTTTAAACCTCAACCATATGGGAACGCATCCCGTACACACCGAACTGGCGATCATCAATGCGATTGAGTACCAAGACCGTTTGGGTTTGGAGCGGAAAGAAGCTCGATTGCGCTATTTACAGCACTACTGGACGAGTCGCGTCAGAGATATTACAAATATTATCGTCAATACGCCCGCTGATCAAGCGCGCCACTGCGGTATCGGTAATGTCGGCGTTGCGGGTTTAACGCCTAATGAATTGGCAAAAACTTTACTCGAAAAGTATCGAATTTGGACGGTCGCCATCAATCATCCTACGGTGATGGGTTGCCGCATTACACCCAATATTTATACGACAACGAAAGAACTCAATCAATTTGTGGGGGCTTTGAAGGAGTTGGCAGAGTAAAAGCTTGTTGGGATTTTTGAGGCAAAATGGAAACATGAATGATGCTGAGCGAACAGATAGAGGACAAATTTTTGTTTTTCGTAAAAAATCATTGATGAGAAAAAGTATTCCAATAATCATCGCTTTACTGTTGTTAATACTATGTTGTCGAGGAATCATTTATCGACTACTCATAAAATACAAAGCGGTTGGTACGAGAGCAGGTATTGAAATTACGAACCCAGATTTAATAGAACAAATCGAACTTGAATCTGGTGATGAAGTAATGACTATAGCTCAGATCGCTAAAATAGCAGATGGCATTACGAGTCGTCAATTGAGTTTTACCGGCGGCAAAGCCTCTAACAATCCGAATGAGCTAATGGTCTTGGGGCAAGCAAACTGTATTGGCTATTCAGCTATGTTCCACGCTATTGCTAGTCATTTAATCAAAAAGTACCATTTGGATAATGAAATAATATCGACGCACAAAATTGGGCAAATGGAATTATTGGGTGTCGATATTCACCAATTTTTCGATCATACATTTTTCCGCGATCACGATTATAATGTGTTGAGTAATACAAAAACGGGTAAATCTATTGCTGTTGATCCAAGTGTCAGTGATTACCTATGGATCAAAAGAATTGCCGAGTATTAAGGTATCACTAATCTCTAAACTTACTACCTTCGTGCTTATAGGTACTCTTAGTATTTCTTCGTCACAAATATTTTCTCAAAAAAGTATACCATTAAGTAGGTAGACTTAAGGGTGTACGAAATCTCATTTTCCCCAACTTTTTGCTTAGAATAGCCTGAGTCAATGCAAGAAAATCGCGCAACAAGTATGCTCAGTAATTCTCTTCGGACGGAAACACAAATGCGCAGTTATTTTTTTTAGGAAAAATAACTGCGCATTTGTGTTTCCGTCCATAAAAAAATTTAGGCATACTTGTTGCGCGATCTCAAGAGATTTCCTAAGATTTATTTCGAGCATCACTCAAAACTCATATCTTCGTACACACCCAATTTACATACGAGTATTTCATCCAATAAGTCTACTATATCAACAATCATAGCATGGCAAAAAAATCACCAAATAAGAAACAAGGTAGAAAACAAGCAGCGAACAGCAAAAAGACTGTACCGCAAAAGCGTAAAAGAGCAACTACGAAGACTAGATCGGCTGCTGTTACGCCCAAAAAAGAATACGTTTCTCAACTGACTTTCCGCGAAACGCCAACGCCCAAGTCAGCCCTTTGGCAAAAAATCTTTTGGGGAACTAGTGCCTTTGTACTGATTGCAACCGTCGTTTTAGCCCTAGGCAGTGGTATCAACGGCGATGATTATTTTCAGAATGATTACTCGGATGGAGTGCTGAATTTCTACCAAACCATGGGGCAGGATACTTCTTTTTTCGAGAATCCGCGCGGTCCTATCAAGATTTACGGTGGCTTGTTTGAGATTACGACTGCCCTATCGAATAGTGCTTTGGGCAATGAAGTACAAGACCGCAGCTACCATAATGTACGCCATTTCTGGAATGCCATTTTTGGATTTTTAGCCATGCTATTCACGGGTTTGATGGCAAAAAAAATTGGTGGTTGGCGAGCAGGGGTAATCGCGCTTGTTTTTATCTTTCTGTCTCCACGATTTTTAGGACACAGTTTGATGAATCCCAAAGATATTCCATTCGCAGCGGGCTATATTATGGCAATTTATTTCATGCTCCCCTTCATTCAACAATTGCCCAAACCCAATTGGAAAGTCATCTTGGGCTTAGTGGGCGGCATCGCGATTGCTTTCGGGGTGCGTGCTGGTGGAGTTTTATTGATTGCCTATTTGGGCTTGTTTGCTGGATTGGCATTTTTGCTGAAATATGGATTGGCTGGTCTAGGGAACATTAAGGTTTTGCTACCAAGTGTAGGCTATGCTTTACTCGCGGTTTTCGGTGGTCTCTTGGTCGGAATGCTCTTTTGGCCCTACGGTTTGCTCGATCCGATTGCGCACACCAAAGAGGCAATTGGCGGTTTCTCTAAATTTGCTTACGGCATTAGGATGCTCTTCGATTCCAAAATGATTATGGGAACGGAAGCACCACCCGAGTACCTCCCCACTTGGATGCTCAATACCATTCCGTTGTTCAGTCTATTGGGCGTACTGTTGTTTGCAGCTTTTGCCAAAAGTATCTTTGAACGTTACACGCCCTTTTTCCTCTTCATCGCAATTTTTACTTTCTTATTTCCAGTCGTCTATGTCATCGCTAGAGGTTCAACACTCTACGACGGATGGCGTCACCTGATTTTCGCTTATCCGCCGATGGTCGTGCTAGCAGCAACGGCTTGGAATACCATCCTGTATAAATTTGAAAGTAAAAAAGCAGTACTATACGGAACGCTTGCCATTATGGGTATAACTATACTAGAATCTGCTGCTTTCATCGTGCGCAATCCACAATTTCCCTACGTCTACTTCAATCCAATTGCAGGTGGTATTCAAGGCGCATTTGGAGATTACGAAACGGATTACTGGGGCGTGAGTGTAAAACAAGGACTAGACTGGATGGAAGCGGAAGGCATCATTGGACAAGATATGACGGATACGGTTACGATTGCTTCTAATTTCTCGGATGCGCTCGAAAAATATGTCCGCAAACATTACGACCGAAGGGTTAGATCACTTTATGTACGTTTCCGACAACGCCACGACAAAGATTGGGACTACGGCTTGTTTGCTTCGCGTTTTGTGCCTAGTAGTTTTTTGAAAAGTGGCAATTGGCCACCCAAAAGTAAAACCGTTCATACCATAGATGCTAACGGTGTACCGATATTGGCGATCATGAAAAACGAAGACGACAATGCTTATTTGGGTACACAGGCTGCCAAAAAACAAGATTGGGCGACCGCCATTCCGCTACTAGAACAAGAAGTCCAACAATATCCTGATAATGAAATTGCA